>PMBW01000265.1:172-9546 GCA_003153075.1 Dehalococcoidia bacterium
AACCCCGTTAAAAAATCCGTAGACCTGGGAATGCTTGAATTTCTGGGTGACGGACAGTCAGGGATGAGGATATTCACAAATTTTGCCGGAATTGGCTTTGACGCTGAAGTTGTCCGTGCCACAACGAAAAAATTTAAAAACTTTGGCGGAAAGCCCGCTTATCTGATGGGCTTANNTACGGCGGCGGCAGTATGATGATCGCACCGGAAGCCGATCCTTGTGACGGTCTCTTTGACGTTATGATTATCGGCGATATCAGCAAACCAAATCTGCTGATGTCCCTCCCCAGGATCTACCGCGGTACTCACCTGACACATCCGCAAGTTACGTTAAAACGGGCTAAAAATGTAGAAATTCGGATCACCGACGGTAAAATGGCTATTCAGGCTGACGGCGAATTGGTAGGCCAAGCACCGGCACGCTTCACTGTTTTACCTTTGGCTCTTAACATCCTAGTTTAATTATTTTAATATTTTTCAATGCTTGATTTACTTTCATTATTAAACTATGTTTTTATTGACTGAATTCCCTACTATGCTTATACTTAATTTAATAAGGAAGGAGTAATTAATCCATGGCCGCACGTAAATTATTCGCTCTCTTTACTGGTCTTATGGTTCTGGCAATCTTAATAACATCATGTGGAGGAGGACCCAAATTGGTTATCGACAAGAACAAACAGTACACCGCTACAATGAAAACTACTTACGGTGACATCGTCATCCAGCTGTTTCCTAAAGATGCCCCGCTCACAGTGAATAATTTTGTTGTTCTGGCACGCAAGGGTTTCTATGACAATGTTAAATTTCACCGGATCGTTAAAGGCTTTATGATTCAGGGCGGCGACCCGACCGGTACCGGCTCTGGCGGCCCCGGTTACAAATTCGCCGATGAATTACCCACTACTCTTGATTACACTAAAGGCACCGTTGCTATGGCGAATTCCGGCCCCAACACTAACGGCAGTCAATTCTTTATCATGCTGGGAAATTACAGTAACGGCGGGTTACCAAAGAAATATTCGATTTTTGGAAGGGTTACCAGCGGCCAGGATGTCGTCGACAAAATCGGCCTTATCCCGGTTAAAATGGGCCCCAGCGGAGAGGTATCGTCTCCAATGGCAGATGTTCACATTATCACTGTGACGATTACCGAACAGTAGTCAATCACATCAGCATTCGTTATAAAAAAGTAGGCTCACGCATTGTTGAGCCTATTTTTATGTTATTATGGTTAATAACTGTATTTTCCGGTTTTGTTAAGGAGTAATTAAGTGCATATCAACTATAAATATATTCGAACTATTTCAGCGATTTTGATCACCACTATGAGTATTTTTACATTATCAGCCTGCGCCAAATTAACGGCTGCTCAGATTGTCGGGAAAGCTTCGAAGGTAATGCAAGCAACTAAAAATTACAATATCACTCAAACAACAAAAATAACGCAGGAAGGTGGTCCTTCTGATTCCACTGACGTAGATGTGAGTGCTGTTGGCAGCGGCACAATCGATATGGCAAATAATGCATTTGCGATGAACAGTGATATTACTTCTGCTGATACTGCCTCGACATCTGTTACACAGAGTCTTAAAATGTACATACTTGATAATACTGTTTACCGGAATTTTTCCATCGCCGGAGCGCAATCAGATTGGACCAATAACACTTCAACCACGAATGATTGGAAAGAAATTTCATTTGCTGATATTAAAAAGATTCAGGACATTCTTGTCGGGGCTCCGGCTAAATTATTGAATGATGAAACCATCGGGAGCATTCCATGCTATGTTCTTGATATAACCGCTGATGCTAAAAAGCTTTATGGTCTAACTAGTCAACCGGGAATGGTGAACCAGGACGTCGGTTCTATACAGTATTGGGATAATATTTCTAAGGACTTTTCTTCGAAGATCTGGATTGCTAAAGATACCTTTAATTTAACTAAAATGGATATCAAGTTAACCTTCGGGATTAAACCGCAGGATGTCAATTTACCCCAGGGTTCAGCTGACATAAAGCTGACAATGCAAACTAGTGTTTTGTTTAATAGTTTCAATAAAGCAAATCCGATTATTGTGCCTGCCGAGGCCAAAGTACCTGCCGCTTCAACAGCTTCAACCGCACCCGCCATGACTATCGACAAAAATAAAACATATACTGCCACGATCAAGACCAATTTTGGCGATATCATTGTTCAATTATTACCCAAAGACGCCCCGCTCACTGTCAACAATTTTGTCGTTCTTGCGCGTCAGGGTTTTTATGACGGGATTATCTTTCACCGCGTGGTAAAGGGTTTCATGATCCAGAGCGGCGACCCGACGGGCACAGGCTCCGGCGGCCCCGGTTACAAATTCGCTGATGAATTGCCAACCACTCTGGATTACACAAAAGGGACTGTTGCGATGGCAAACTCTGGTCCTAATACCAACGGCAGTCAATTCTTCATCATGCTGGGCGACTACTCCGGCGGCAAGTTGCCTAAAAATTATTCAATTTTCGGTAAGGTGACCGGCGGCCAGGATATTGTCGATAAAATCGGTGAAGTACCGGTAACCAAATCAGCTAGCGGCGAGGTTTCCTCCCCTACGGTAGATGTCCACATCGTTACAGTCACAATCACCGAAAATTAATTTATTACATTTTTTTCTATTGTTGCTAATATTTACTTAAACTAAATTAGTCGTGTTCAAGACGCAGGTACTTTACACCGGTCATGTATCGAAAATCCTGAGAGAAAGTGCATTCGGGCTTTCTCAAGTTTAAATCTAACTCCCTTTTAGGACAAAGGTTTGGTGATGATCGTCAGGCACGCCTGGGATACCTCGAATTAACAAAATGATTAAACCGCTTCATCACAATTTTTAGTAAAAAGTAAGGGGACTTCATGTGAAGTCCCCTTTTCAATTTATTCGTTCAATTGTTGTTATTTATAATCGTAAAATCCCTTGCCTGTTTTACGTCCCAGCCAGCCTGCTGTTACCATTTTACCTAATAACGGCGGCGCGACGAACTGCGTGTCTTTTAACTCGGCATACATTGCATTGGCGATAAAATAAACAGTATCCAGCCCGATCAGATCAGCCAGTGCCAGCGGGCCCATCGGATGATTTAAGCCAAGATTAATGCCTGCATCGATATCCTCTTTGGTCGCGATGCCGCTGTCCATCATCTGAATGGCATTCAGGATAAACGGGATCATTAGCCGGTTCACAATGAATCCCGGACTGTCCTTCGCGATGACCACTTTTTTACCGCATTTTTCCCCGAACTGCTTACCGGCGGCTACCGTATCGGAACTCGTGGCAATTGTTTTTACTACCTCTACCAGCTTCATCACCGGTACCGGGTTGAAGAAATGGATCCCCAGAACTTTATCCGCTCTTTTTGTCTGCACGGCCATATCGATAATGGATAAACAGGAAGTGTTTGTTGCCAGTATCGCTTCGGGAGGACATATTTTGTCCAGTTCTGCGAATATCTTCTTTTTCATTTCCATGTTCTCGATAACAGCCTCGACGACCAAGTCGCGGTCGGCAAAATCCGTTGTTTTAGTGGAACCGTGGATCCGTCCGAGCACAGCTTCCATCTCATCTTTGGTCATGCGGCCTTTTTCCACATTACGGCTTAAAATCGATTTAATATTGTTCATGCCTTTTTCCAGAAAGGCATCATTTACTTCGGTTACTTTTACATCATAACCGGCCTGCGCGCAGGTCTGCACGATACCGCCGCCCATCTGTCCGCACCCGATAACGCCTACTTTCTTTATTTCCATATCTCATACTCCTTTGTTTAATTTCCTATCTAGCTTTAAAATTGGGTTTCCTTTTGTTTAGAAAAGCGTCCCGCCCTTCTTTAAAATCTTCCGTTCCCAGCAGATAGTTAAAAAGCGCGCCTTCCAGTTTAATACCTTCGTCTAAAGGCATGCTGTAACCGCGGATCATCGCCTCTTTCGCTACGCGCAAAGCCAACGGGCTCACCTGGCAGAGTTCTTCCGCCCACTTTTGCGCCCTCGCGGCCAACTCGGTTTTCGGCACTACTTCGTTTACTAAACCTATCCTGTAAGCTTCCTGGGCATTTATCGGTTTCCCGCTGAAGACCAGCTCAGTGGCTTTGGCCCGCGGGATGATCCGGGTTAACCTTTGGGTCGCGCCCCAGCCCGGCATGATGCCTAAATTCACTTCCGGACACCCGAAACGGGCATGTTCCGCCGCTATCCTGATGTCGCAGATCAAAGCTATTTCCAGTCCGCCGCCCAGTGCCATACCATTAATCGCCCCGATCAGCGGCTTGTATACTTCCATGAAACGCAGCGGGGTTTCGGGTATTTCCCACTGCTTATGTTCCGCCGCTTTTAAGAACGGCAACATCTCCGCGATATCTGCGCCCGCGCAAAAAGCCTTCTCTCCGGCGCCGGTGATGATCCCTACCCATGCATCTTCGTTATCCCGGAAAGCAACCATAGCGTCGTGCAGTTCTTTCAAGGTTTGTACATTGACGGAATTGTACGCTTCGGGGCGGTTCAATGTAATTGTCGCTATTTTCCCTTCAATTTTCAGATCGACAGACATAAAATGTGCCTCCGTATTATCAAACTAGCTACTAAATTAATAAATAATTGAACAACCGGTTATCAAAATTCAATAAATGGAGGTATTGCTTTCTTCCATCTTGCCGGTCACCATAAAAACTATCCGTTCGCAGATATTGGTCACCCGGTCTGCGCTGCGTTCCAGGTTATGCGTCACCCAGATCAACCGAGTGGCACGCGTAATTGTCCTGGGGTCCTCCGCCATAAAAGTCAGCAATTCCCTGAACACCTGGTCATAGAGATTATCGATGAAATCATCTTCAGCGCTGATTTTTCTAGCGGCTTCCACATCATGCTCGATGAAGGCCTTCAGGCTGCGGTTCAGCATATCCACTGTTTTTTCTGCCATCCGGGGTATATCGATCAGTGGTTTCAACGGCGGTTCGTTCCCGATCATTATTGTAATTTTAGCATCGCCGGCAGCATAATCACCGATACGTTCCAATTCAGTTATTATGTTAAGTACTGCGACAATAGTCCGCAGGTCGCTGGCCATCGGCTGCTGAGTCGCAATTAATTGGATGCACTTTTCTTCGATATCAAAGCGTTTACGGTTGATTTTATCATCATCGGCAATTATTTGCTTGGCTAATGTAATGTCCCGGTTCTGTAAAGCATCAATGGAAAGCATCGTCGCTTTTGTCACCATGCTGCCCATGATCAATATGTCATCCTGGATCTCGCGCAATCTCTTGTGAAAAGCTGTCCTGATTTCCATTATTTGCCCTCCGGATATTTATTAACCAAAACACCCTGTGATGTAATCCTCGGTGCGTTTGTCCTTCGGATTGGTAAATATTTGCGCTGTAGAACCATATTCGACCAGTTCACCGGCGCGGTCACTCGCCATCATGAAAAACGCAGCCGTATCTGAGACGCGCGCTGCCTGCTGCATGTTATGAGTAACAATGACAATAGTATAGCGTTCTGTCAGGGTCTGCATCAAATCCTCAATTCTTAAAGTTGCCGATGGGTCAAGCGCGCTGCAGGGTTCATCCATTAAAATCACTTCCGGCTCCACTGCCAGCACACGGGCTATGCACAATCTTTGCTGCTGCCCGCCGGAAAGACCCAGCGCCGATTGCCCTAATTTGTCTTTGACATCTTCCCACAGTGCTGCCTGCTGAAGACTACCTTCGACGATCGGATCAAGGTCATTTTTCTTCAAAATACCGTGTTGCTTGGGACCGAACGCGATGTTGTCGTAGATGGACATCGGGAACGGATTCGGTTTTTGAAAAACCATCCCGACCTTTTTTCTTAACTCGACGATATCAAAATGAGGACTGTATATCATTTGCCCGTCCAGTTCCACTTTTCCTTCGACACGCGCTCCCGTGATCAGGTCATTCATGCGATTAAAAATCCGCAGGAACGATGATTTTCCGCAGCCTGAAGGTCCGATAATAGCGGTGATCGAGCGTTCCTGTATACCTAAGGTGATATTCCGTAATGCCTGGAACTTCCCGTAAAATAAGTTCGCATTATCAGTCTGCAGTTTAATTTTATATGCCGAAAGACCGGTACGGACATTATCGCCTAATGCAAAACCTGGTCTCATATCTTATCCTTCATCCCTTTCCGTTCACTTTTTAAGCTATCCGAATCTGCCGGTAATGTAATCACTGGTACGTTTATCTTTAGGATTGGCAAATATTGCTGCCGTCGGGCCTTCTTCGATCAGATCGCCCATCAGTAAAAACGCAGCTCTGTCCGCCACACGCCCGGCTTGCTGCACATTGTGAGGAACGATGATAATTGTAAACTGTTCTTTTAATTGCCTTAACGATTCCTCGATTTTAGCCGTAGATACCGGGTCTAGTCCTGAGCACGGTCGGTCCAGTAAAATAACCTCCGGCTCTAAGGCCAGCACGCGGGCAATACACAAACGCTGCTGTTGACCGCCTGAAAGCCTGGTACCAATCGAGTGTAACCTGTCTTTCACCTCATCCCACAGGACACCCATACGCAGCGCTTTTTCTACGATCCCTTCCAGCGTTGCCTTATTTTTAATCCCGCTCAAACGCGGCCCGTAAGCCACATTATCAAAAATCGACATCGGCAGCGGNNGCCGCTGTTCGCCGGGCCGAAGACAGACAAAATCTCATTTGCCTTTACCTCTAAATTCAGGGCCTTTATCACCTGCCGTTTAGAATAATAAAAGTTCAAATCTTTGATCGAGATTTTAGTTTGCTCTATCATGTACCCTTAATGCCCTTTAGCCACGAATCTATTTACTAATACATTCGCTCCGATATTAATTATCAGAATGAGTATGATCAANNGCCACGCACCGCCCGATGCCCAGAATAATACCGGTTGCGATGCCGGGCAACGCCGATGGTATCAGCACCTTTATCATTGTCTGCCATTTAGAGCCGCCGAGCGAGAAACTCACTTCGCGGTACATCGGATGCACTGTGCGTATTGCTTCTTCGGATGTGCGGATGATCGTCGGCAAGATCATCACCGCCAGGGTCAACCCTCCGGATAGTATCGACCAACCTAAATGCAAATAGATCACAAAGAAAATAAAGCCAAACAGCCCGTAGACAATTGAAGGGATACCGGCCAGGGATTCCGCGCTGAAACGGATGATTTTAGTGATAATACTTTCCCGTGTATATTCCGTCAGGTAAAAAGCCGTGCCTACCCCCAGCGGCGTCGCCACGATTATAGCGACCAGTGTTACGGCTAGTGTGCCGACGATCGTAGAAAGGATACCTCCGGAACGTCCCATGTCACTGGGGATCTGTGTCAGGAATTGCCATGTAATATTGGTGATTCCTTTGGATAAAATGTATATGATGATTGAAAATAAAAGCGCCAGCACGATGATCGCAGCCGACCAGATCACTGTTTTCGCGATTTTTTGCGTGGTTCTCGGGTTTACTCTCATCAGCTTCTATTTCCTTCTGATTGCGTATTGCGCCGCTGCGTTTAAAATCATGATAATGACGAGCAGCACGATGCCAGTTGCGAACAAAGCCTGTTGATGCTCACCTGAGGCATACCCCATCTCGATACCGATATTCGTGGTCAATGTCCGGGCCGGATCAAGGATAGACGCCGGTAAAGCCACCGCATTGCCCAGAACCATGATCACGGCCATCGTTTCACCTACCGCCCGGCCGATACCCAGAATGATACTCGCCAGTATCCCGGATTTTGCTGCCGGCAGCAGCACCGAACGGATCGTCTGCCAGTGTGTAGCGCCCAGCGCAAAAGCGCCTTCTTTTAGTAATGGCGGCAGCGCCAGGATCGACACCTCGGAGATACTGATTACCGTGGGCAAGATCATGATCGCCAGAATGATCGAACCTGCCAATATACTTAAACCCGGGCCGCCGAGATAATTGCGGATCGCCGGAACTATAAATATCAATCCCCAAAAACCATAAACCACCGAAGGGATTCCCGCCAGCAACTGGATCGCCGGACGGACCAGGGTGCTTAATTTCCTCGGCGCAAATTCCGCTAAAAAGATACTGCAGCATAGTGCCACGGGAACCCCTAAAATTACAGCGCCCAATGTCACCAGCACCGTGCCGACCACCATCGGGAAAATGCCGTATTGCCCCAGGCTGGGTGCCCATTTCATGCCGAAAAGGAAATTGACGAACCCGACCTTAACGATAAGCGGCACGCCTTCAATAAAAATGAAAATAGTAATTAGCGCCAGTGCTGAAAGCGCAGACAGCGCGATCAAGAAAAAGAGGCTTTGGGGGATCCTTTCTCCGAACTTCCTCATTTTCACGGCGAAGTCCCTATTGTAACAAGTCCCTGTGCGTTCAATATCTGTTTGCCTTTATCTGAAAGAGTGAAATTAATGAAATCCTTTGTTAATCCGGCAGGTTCTTGCTTGCATAAAAATAAAAACGGCCTTGATAAATTGTAACTGCCGTCGATGACGTGTTCACGTGTCGGTATAATGCCATTCAGCTCCACGGCCTTAACGGTTTTATCCACCAGCCCCAGCGAAATAAACCCGATTGCGTCCGGATCATCACCGACCAATTGGCGTACCGCGCCGTTGGAATCCTGCACCATTGCCCTGGCCATAATTTCCGTTTTGCCCATGACCAGGCTTTCGAAGGACGAACGCGTTCCGGAGCCGTCTTCACGGGTAAAAACATGGATTTGCGCTTTCGGCCCGCCCAATGTACTCCAGTTATCGATTTTTCCAGAATAGATATCGCGCACCTGTTCTGTTGTCAGATTGACTATTGGATTACGGGCATTTACGACGATCGCCAGGCCGTCCCGCGCGATCTCCACCGACCACAATTTCGTTTCATCACCGGCCAGTGAACGTGATGACATACCGATATCCGCGGTACCCGATTGTGCTGCCATGATCCCGGCCGCCGAACCGCCGCCTTGTATATCAATAGTAACACCGGGATGTAATATCATATATTCTTCCGCCAGAACTTCGGCAAATGGTTGTACCGATGTGGAACCGGCAGCAATGATCCCCGAACTGTTCCTGGTGCATCCCGTCAGCAACGTCAAAAATATAATCGAAATAATCAGGGAAAAAACAAGGGAGAATCGTGCAACCATTGGATACTTAATATTATTATTCATCTTAAAACACTGTCAGTGTCAGCATCAAACGGTCATAAATATGTGGGGCAATTATCATTATTTGCCAACTGTTTAGTAATTTCATCCCTGTTTAATTTCGTATTTGTAAATTGAGTAGTGGCTCGATATCTTGCTTTTTGTAGTAATTTTTAGGATATAAATACAGCATTCTTTCGGCCATATTATAC
>PMBW01000118.1 GCA_003153075.1 Dehalococcoidia bacterium
CAGCAGACACCAATCTACAATCTGATCGAGACCCAGGGGCCCGACCATAACAAGAATTTCACTGTCGAGGTGCGTATGGGTAACGAGGTGCTGGCCACCGGTTTCGGTAGAAGTAAAAAGAAGGCAGAAACCGANNTAGCCTCTTTACAGAATCACCATACTTTGCTAAACTTCTATTAAAACAGTGATTAATAAACGAATCAATCGAATCGAGGTGTGATATGGGTAACAGAGATATGGGCCACAAAGAGAAGAAAAAAGGGAAGAACGACTCTAAAAAAGTCATTTCATCCAATGTTGAAGCTCTTCCTCCCGTTGAGGTAATCCGCCGCGGTAAGAAAGATAAATCCGAAGAATAATCTTTTCAATTTTACATCCGAGTTTCGAAGTACGTAACAATTTCAAAACTAACAAAAAATAATATACACCGGACTAATACCTGATTGTGGAAATCAGCGTTATTTTTCCTCGCCCCCTGAGGGAGAGGATTAAGGTGAGGGGTAGCTCAATTTTACCCAAATTATTATAACGTGAACTTGTGCAACTAAGTACTAGTTTATAATTTATAATTTTGGTTTTATGCCTGTTTTATACGGCAGGATTTCGTATTTCGTCCTTGGGATTTTATTCGTGAGTAACTCTGCAGCATTGATTGCTATCGCGCGGGGACGCGTACAAGGCGTATATTACCGCGCTTTCACTGCCAGAACCGCCGTTTCTCTAGGCTTGACCGGTTGCGTCCGTAACCTGCCCGACCATTCCGTGGAAATTATTGCCGAAGGCGAAAGAAAACAACTGGAGCAGCTGGTCGAACAGCTGAAAAAAGGCCCTCCCGGCGCCCGTGTAGATGATCTGGTCGCGTCCTGGTCCGAATACACCGGCCGGTATAGCGATTTTTCGGTGACGGGATAGGAATGGTTACGCTTATCTTAGTTTATACGGTTATTGATTGTAAAAATCGTTCCGTTTAATATCGAGGTCTCTCAGAATTCCGGAAATAGTGCCCGGTTTTAAATCGTGATTACCCCATCAGGAATTGTAGTCCGGGCATTTGTTTTGGTGTTTGGCCAGATTTCGTGACTGCCTTTAGCATGACGATCAAGAACACAATCCAAAAACTTTAATCTGCGAGTTAGTTCACCATAATTCACAGATAAATAGTTACCTCGGTAGTAACTTTAGGTACAACCAATTCGTATGCGGTTTCTTCCACGGCTTT
Organism: Dehalococcoidia bacterium; assembly: GCA_003153075.1. The sequence goes on from PMBW01000118.1 coordinate 1,220, forward strand.
GGGAAGACGTTCTCCGTGTTCCTTAATAGATCGAATAAATTCCCCGGCAACGCTATGCAAATTTTCCATTGTCTCGGCCGGGGTATCTCCCCATGCCCGGCAACCTTTCAGCAAAGGAATTTCAGCCATATATTTACTTTCGGTTTCTCCACTCGGCTGATGCATTATTACAGGTAATTTATATTGTTTCATCGTGTACCTTTTAATTCCACTCAATCGGAGTATATTTTTTTACGACCGCAGAGACAAATTAAGAATCGGCATTATGTTAATTTGAAGGATTATTCCTGGCCTTACTTTGGCTTTATCCCGTAGTACACATCACCTTTTAATACACGCCCCAGATATTCCGGTGAAGTCCGTGAACCGTCCGGTCCGCGCCGCCGTTTCAGTTCTTCACCCAGTTCTGCCAGCGTCATCGGCTTGTTGCCGTTGGCCAGGAAAACACGAAAAATTGTTTCCTGGAAGGGTAAACGCTGGGTGATAAAACCATCGGATCTGGAGCAGCAACCCTGAATTGCCTTAAACGCATCAACCGCGTTCATTTCCGCGGTATCCGCCTTGAGTTTTTTACGGCATTTGGGGCATAAAGAGCTTCTTGCCAGGACGGTAAAGCTGCGCCGGTTGGTTTTCAGCCAGTTCAGGTCAATAATCCATTGCGGTTCGGATGGGGTTGCCACTTGTTTACTCATGTGAACGCCCCCTTATTTATCTCAAATGGTATCTAATCCTGATTCGGCTAGTCTGATCAGCTGGAGGTAGTCTGCCCTGATCCCCAGCGTCTCGGAGACCTCGCGGTCCACCTGGAATGGGTCGCCGATAAAAATCTTACCGACACCCTCTGCCTCGCCTTCGGTGGGGTCATCATTGTAGTCCAATTTCTGGCTTGCTTCAATGATCCCCATGTCAAACGGCAATGTGAAATACAGGTCGGCAATTACTTTATCGATGCCTAACTCGTAAAGCGCTTCCCAACCGCCCTCTGACTCCTGGTACTTTTTACTGGGTAATAAAGACATCAGGTTGGGGATGCTCAAATTTCCTTTCCCTTTAGCTACTTTTAACGGTGTGACGCTGATCAAATAATCGCTGGAAAGAATNNGGCAAAGGATTATCCACTTCCACCCAGATGCAGTCTTTGACGTCCAGCATTAATACCCGGGGGAAGTTATAACCCAGTTTCTGATAGATCGGCGCCACCGGTTCCCCGTCATGCGTCCCTTCCAGGACAACGATATCGGCATCACTGACCCGCCGGATACCTTCGATAATGGACGTCAATAACTTACGGCTGGTCGTGACCGGATAAGGCGCTGCATAAGCCGCATCGGGTTTAATCAGCACACGCCGCGCTACGGAAACCGCTGACGGCGGTTCGAATACAAATTTATCAGCCTCAAATATCAAGACTTCACATCCCCTGATATCATTATAACCTATTACAAGGCGGGTTTGAGAACAATAATTGTAGTTTCAGCAGGTAATTTTCCCGCTTTAAACTCAATTTCGCTGGACTCCATTCTGATAACGTTTTTCTTTCCCTTCAGGAAACCGTCGACAGTCGCTACCGGGAAATCGCAGCGCTCATCCCGGTAATGCATCGGAATGATCACTTTGGCTTTCATCTTGCTGCCGATCTTCCAGGCAGTTTCAGCATCGATCGCCCACAAACCGCCAACCGGCGTGAGCAGAACATCTACTTTCCCGATCTGCGCGATTTGCTCGTCGCTCAACATATGGCCGAGGTCGCCGAGATGACAGAAATGAATTCCNNTCGTCGTGAAAAGCGGATACTCCGTTAAATTTGATCCCCTTTACCTCAACCGGTTTTGCCTCTTTGATGATCTGCGGATTCCCCTCGATATTGACAATATAGCTGTGGTCGTTATGGGCATGGCTGATCGTCACGATATCTGCCGGGCCTTTGTATTCCGCGGCTTTAATCGGCCCTCCGGCTTTATATGGGTCGATGATTATTTTAATTCCGTTGTCTGTTGTAACCAGAAAGGATGCCACTGCTAACCATTTAAGTTTCATGGGCCGCGCCTCCTTTTTTGTCTAATGAAAGCACAAGTTTAACCAGTGTGCGGGTCGGCACGCCGGTGGCGCCTTTGATGTAATATCCTTTCGGTTTATCCAGCAGACTGGTGCCGGCAATATCCAGATGCACCCACGGCGTTTTCTCCGCGAACTCGCCCACGAACAGGGCCGCGGTGATTGCGCCGGCTTTTCTGCCGCCGGTGTTTTTCAGATCAGCTACATCGCTTTTGTTCTGTTCTTTGTATTCATCGAACATCGGCATCTGCCACATTTTATCGCCGACTTCGCTGCCTGATGAAATCACCTTGTCGATCAGTTCCTGATTATTGGTGAAAACGCCGGTAGTCACATCTCCCAACGCGACCACGCAAGCGCCGGTCAATGTCGCAACATCGATGATCTGTTTTGCGCCCTGTTTATTGGCATACCCCAGCGCATCCGCCAGGGTCAAACGTCCTTCTGCGTCGGTGTTTTCAACCTCGATCGTTTTGCCGTTCATCGCCGTCAGTATATCCGCCGGTTTGACAGCCGTCCCGCTGGGCATATTTTCTGTTGCAGCCACGATTGCTATCACATTTACTTTGGGTTTGAATTGGGCGATCGCGCTCATTGCCGCGATCACGGAAGCCCCTCCGGCCATATCGCTTTTCATATCACCCATATCCGCCGATGGTTTCAGCGAAATACCACCGGAATCAAAGGTCAGACCTTTGCCCACCAGCGCGATATCGATCGTTTTAGCGCCGTGACCGTGATAATTCAAGACAATAAATTTGGGGGGCTGCGCGCTGCCCTGGGCAACTCCCAGGAAAGCGCCCATTCCCAGCTCTTTGATCTGGTCACGGTCGAAAACCTCGACCGCCAGTTGATATTTTCCCGCAACTTTTTTGGCTTCTTCGGCCAGAATAGTCGGCGTCATGTAATTTGAAGGTTCATTCACCAGGTCGCGGGCCAGGTTGGCAGCTTCGGCCAGAATCCGTCCGGCGCTGACGCCCTGTTCGATCGCTGTCTTGTTTTTCGCGTTCCGGTCGATGATCACCAGATGCTGAATTTCACCCTGCTCCGTTTTCTTGGAGAGATGCCGGGTGAATGTATAAAGGCCGAGCAGCGCTCCCTCCGTGATTGCCTGCGCCGAGGCCTGCGCGGTGATACCGTTAATACCAACGCCTATTAATGTTATGTCAATTTGTTTGGCGCCCTTTTTCCGCAAAGCGCGGCAGGTATCAGCGGTCGCTACCCGGATTTTTTCCTTGTTTAGTTCCTCTTGCTTTCCCAGTCCGGCAATCACGATTCTGCCGGCGGGAGTCTTGCCAAGACTGTGAATAACGGTGATTTCGCCTTGTTTCCCTTTGATCTCGCCTTGCTTGATAAGTTTCGTGATTTCACTGTTCAGCGATTCGTCCAGATCCGCTAAATCAGCGAATAGCTTTTTCTCACCCTCAAATATGCCAAACAGGACTACGTCAGCTCTGGTTTTGCCGATATCGCCAATCCTTACTTTAATGTCCAATTCAATCCTCCGCATCTGGCCCCGCCAGCCGCCCCAACAAGTTCAAATTTCAACCCGGTACTTTCGAGTAGTGCTCAGTTTTTTGTTTTCGGATGTTCGTTCCCGGTGGGTCGGTATTAAATATAAGCCGGATATTAAATAACAGGATTTATAAATCTAGAAACCAGTTGGTCAGGTTCCACATTATTAATTATTATAGCATCTTTTTCTGCCATTTCTAGCTAATATTTATCTAAATTATGTAAATATAAAAAATTATATGTAAACCAAAAAAACAGGGAACGAGAGAAAAACAATTGTTGATCGGCGGTTCAAAATGGGGAAAACACCGCGGGCTGTTATATCTCTTCTGGATAAAAAGCCAGACCGACAGTGCCGGTGCCGCATGCATAACCCATGATCGGACTGAATTCACTGATCCAAAGATCCAGGCAATTAAATTCCGCGGCGACCCGTTTCTGTAATTTCCCGGCTTCTTCCGGAGCATAGGCATGTAACACCGCCGCGTGAATCGGCTTTTTATCGACTTGTTTCCGGATTTTCCGTAATAACAGTTCAATGCCGTTTTCCCGGTTTCTGGCGATACCGAGGAAATTCACTCCCCCGGAAACACTTAACAGCGGCCGGATATTCAGTATCGAACCGACCTGGGACGCGACACGGGGGACACGCCCCGAACGGTAGACATGCCGGATCGTATCCAGCAGCAGGATCGCATTAACCTTGCTCTTGACCAGTTCAGCGGCTTTAATTACTTCCGCCGGGCTCTTCCCTGCTTCAGCCGCCTGCGCGGCAGCCAGCGCGATAAACCCTTCCGCCGCGGTGGCGGTGTAAGAATCCATGACCGTGATCGTTGCTCTGGGTAATTCCTTTTTGGCGTAATCGACGGCGAGTAAGGCGGCGTTATAAGTCGTGCTGAATTTGGTAGATAGGGTGATGCACAGAATGTCGGGCGCCTGTTTTACGGCCTGATGATAGGCCTGGAGAAAATCCGCCGGGGAAGGCGCGGAGGTGCTGAAAACATTGGGGTTTTTCAGGAACAGTTCATAAGCCTGATTGGGGGTGATATCCACCCAATCGCGGTAGGATTTGCCGTCATAAATAATATTCAGCGGCACGATACCGATGGCATAACGCTGTACCTGCTCCCGGGTGAGGCAGGCGACACTATCTGTTATGATCGCGACGCGTTTCGCTGAAATACTGGTCATACTATCACAATAATTAGTCGGTTATCGGGAGTAGTATATTATCGAAATATCAATTTTTCAATGAGTAAAGATGGTTATGATCAGGGAGTTATACCCTGCGGGGTCAATTTGAGGGGTATGACCGATTAATGATCCTCTATTCCCCACTGTCAGTCTCTGCCTCCAGTATCACCCTGGCATCGACAGCTACCGCCCCGTCCTTATACGCGAAGATGGGGTTCAGGTCGAGTTCTTTAATTTCCGGCGTCTTCTCTACGAATTCGGAGACTTTCAGCAGGATGTTTTCCAGGTTATCGGTATCTACCGTCTGGGAGCCGCGGAATCCCTGCAAAAGCGGAAAGCCCTTGATCTCCCGGATCATTTCCACGGCGTCTCTTTTCTCTAACGGCACAATTCGGAAAGATACATCCTTCAGGATCTCGACGAAAATCCCGCCCAAACCGAACATCAGCACCGGCCCGAATTGCGCGTCCTTGGACATGCCGATGATCACCTCGACGCCGGGTTTCGCCATCGCCTGCACCGAAACACCTTCGATTTTTGCCTGCGGGAAGGCTTTTGTAATAGCTTTCATGATGTCGTCATAGGCCTTGCCGACCTGTGCGGCAGTTTTCAAGCCTAATTTCACGCCTCCGGCATCTGTCTTGTGGATAACGTCCGCGGAGGAAATTTTCAAAGCAACCGGAAAGCCCACTTGCTGGCTGATTTCGATCGCCTGCGCTCTGGAAACTGCCAGCCTGGTTTCAACGACGTTGACGCCCGCTGTTTTTAACAGCTCTTTAGCTTCAATTTCGGTCAGCAGTGTCCTTCCTTCCGCGCGCGCTTTCTCAATTATCTTGTTTTCCATCTGTGCCCTCCAATCATGATCCCCACGGTACATAAATCCTAGCACAAACGCGCCGTGACTTTAAATCCGTATGAATTCCAGGCGCAGTACTTTTTTTGTGCCGGCGGTAACCTTAAACCGTTCATCGATCCGGAATCCGGCCAGCCATAAGATACTATCGCCGCAGGCGACAACCGGGAGGCGGTCGCGCCAGTCATGCGGGATTTTGGCATCGAGCATAAACTGCCCGGTCTTCTTCATTTCCCGCATACCCAGCGGTTGAAAACGGTCGCCGCGCTTTCTGGCGCGCACCGTCAATTCACCGTTGATTTTAGCGTAATCAAAATGCGCCGTGAAAGAATTCTCACCGCTTGCCGCAAACGCGTCTGGTTTGATAATTTCAGTCTGAATCTGCCAGCCGGGGATCAAGGTAGTGCCGGGGGTTTTGATCGGATATTCGCCCTCTAAAACCGGAAACGGGATCAGCGCGGAATTATCTTTAGCCAATTTATAAGTGTCGTAATCGACGGTGAAAATCAACCCGTACGGCAGGTGGATCTGTTTTCCCGCCGGTTTATCGAGCGCCGATACCAGTTCTTCAATGTGCCGCGCCTCGATATCCTTGAGATTGCCCGCCGCGTTTTCAATCGCCAGCCGCAGCAGGTAACGCCGCATGCTGAAAGACTGCTTAAGCATGGCCTTTTTGTCGAGTATTATTGTTTCCCCTTGACTGGCCGCTACCTTTCGGTATAAACGGGCGGCTGTCTTTTCCAGGTAAGCAATGTCATCCCCGGCAATTTGTGCTGTGCGCTGCAAGGCTTCCACCACCTGCGGATTATAGCTCTGCAACAAAGGCAGCAATGAGAGCCTGACCCTGTTACGCAGCGGTTCCAGCGAAAGGTTGCTGGAATCCTGCCGCGGCTGCAGATCGTATTCAGAACAATATTCGGCGGTCTCTTTCCGGCGCACTGTTAGCAGCGGACGGATGATCGTCAACTCCCGATTTGGTGATTGACGCATGGTAACCGGTTGTAAACCGCGCAGGCCTCTGGTGCCGGTGCCCCGGACCAGATGTAGCAGGATCGTTTCGACATGGTCGTCCAGCGTATGCCCTACCGCCACACGGTCGGCGCCGATCGCCGC
>PMBW01000360.1 GCA_003153075.1 Dehalococcoidia bacterium
CCGACGACTTTCATGGCGCAATAATCACCGCACATGCTGCAGGCTTCACCGCCGGAGGTGTGTTTGGCATGGACTTTGCGGGAGTATTCCGGGGTTAGCGTCAATTTTGCCTGGCCTTCCCAATCCAGTGCCTTGCGGGCTTTAGCCATCTGGATATCCCAGTCCATAGCGCCTATGACACCCTTGGCAATATCGGCCGCGTGGCCGGCGATACGGGAAGCAATGACNNCCGATGGCTCCGGTGATATGGTCGTAACCGGCGCCGATATCGGTGACAAGCGGGCCGAGCACGTAAAACGGGGCGCCCTTGCAGATGGATTTTTGCAGTTTGACGTTGGTTTCAATCTGGTTAAGCGGCACATGACCGGGCCCTTCAACCATCACCTGCACACCCGCCTTCCATGCGCGCTGGACAAGTTCGCCGAGAATCAATAATTCCTCGACCTGGGCATGATCGGTAGCATCAGCCAGGCAACCGGGACGCATACCGTCGCCGAGACTCAGGGTCATATCATACTGCCGTGCGATTTCTAACAAGCGATCGTAATATTCGTAAAGCGGATTTTCTTTTTCATTATGCAAAATCCAGCCGACGGTAAAAGCGCCGCCGCGGGAAACGACATCGGTGATCCTGCCCTGTTCTTTGAGGCGGGCAATGGCGGTGCGCGTGACACCGCAGTGAACGGTGATAAAATCGACGCCGTCTTTAGCATGGTCTTCAATCGCAGAGAAAATGTCGTCCGCGGTCATTTTAACAATAGCGCCGGATTCTTTGATGGCTTTGATACTGGCCTGATACAGCGGCACGGTACCGACGGGAATAGTGCTGGCTTTCATCACGGCTTTACGCACCGCGGGGATATCGCCGCCGGTAGATAAGTCCATGACCGTATCCGCGCCTACTTCAATGGCGGCTCTCAGTTTTTCCAGTTCGGTTTTGATCGTGCCGTAATCGGAAGAGGTGCCGAGATTGGCATTGACCTTGGTACGCAGCCCTTTGCCGATGCCGAAGGGCGTGAAGTTCTTATGATTAATGTTGGCCGGGATGACGATATTGCCTGCCGCGATACCGGCGCGGATAAATTCAGGGTTGATGTGCTCCTGTTCCGCGACAATTTTCATTTGCGGGGAGATAATGCCTTTGACGGCCAGTTCAAGTTGTGTCATAGACCCCTCCAAAAACAATAAAACCAGGGTGCGATTTCCCTGGTTTGTTTGACCGCATCCCTACGCTCGCATTACCGAGTTCAGGTTCTAAGGGTCGCCCGCCTGCCGCGGACTCTCAGCTAACAGCACCCCTAGCGGATAATTTACTATTCGATTTTTCAGGTTGGTATTTATTATTATATCAGAATCAGCAGGAGAAAGCAAGGTTTAGGCGTGGGAGATGATGGAAAGCCATGGGTAGCAAGTAATTAGTAATGAGTAATGAGTAATGAGTTACAATAATTGCGAATGCCACCTAACACTGGATCCTTCGACAAGCTCAGGATGACATTGCGATGTCAGATTGCTTCACTTCATTTGCAATGACAACAGGAATAGAATGAAGCTAAAGTGGCCGGGTTCAAAACCCGACCCTGCACATTAATGACAGTTTACTACTGCTATAATGGAGTCATGGCTATGGAATTATTGACGTCAGGCGCGGAAAGGCTGGGTTTGAAAATTGGTGAGCGGGAGCTGGGCCTGTTTCAGATCTATTATGAGGAGTTGATCGACTGGAATCAGCGGATGAACCTGACCGCGATCGTTGAATACGATAAAGTGCAGATCAACCATTTTTTGGATTCGTTGACGGTGGTGTCCGCCTGGCAGCCGTCCGTTAATAGACCCAACGCTAAAGTAATCGACATTGGGACGGGGGCAGGTGTGCCGGGGATTCCGTTGAAGATAGTATATCCGCAGATCAAATTGTCCTTGATGGATTCGACGAATAAGAAAATAACCTTTTTAAATCACCTGAAACAGAAGCTGGGGCTTGACGATATTGAAATAATAAACGGGCGAGCGGAAGAGCTGGGGCACCAGATATACCGGGAGAGTTACGACCTGGTGCTCGCGAGAGGCTTAGCCCCAATGCCGACGTTGACGGAACTGACGATTCCCTTCTGCAAGATCGCCGGGAAGTTTGTGGCTTATAAAAAGGGCGATATCAAAGAGGAAATGAACCTGGCCAAGCGGGCGATCTCCACAATGGGGGGAAAGTTGATCGAGGTAAAACCGGTAACGCTGCCGGAGTTTCCGGATAACCGCGTTCTGGTGATCATCGAGAAAGTAGCGCCGACGCCGGATCAGTATCCGCGCGGGTCAGGATTGCCGGTAAAAAGGCCCATTGTGTAAAAATAATCAGCCTCCGGCAAGAATAAATTAACTCCGTTTTTTCAATCATCAAAATACAAAATCGCAGCTCAAAATTTAATGAAAATGTAATATGGTTTGCTGTGGAAATCAATTGACGCTGTAATGCAGGCGGTATAGTATTAATTTAACAGGTAGACATAATTCAAACATGACAACACAAGCGATTCTAACGCCGCAATTAGCGGTCAAAACAGATAATGACGTTATTTTACGTACCGTCGGCCTGACGAAGAAGTTCGGGGCGCTGACGGCGGTAAATAACATGAATCTGGAACTACACCGCGGTGAGGTTTTCGGCTTTTTAGGTCCGAACGGCGCGGGTAAAAGCACAACAGTCGGCATGATATTAGGTCTGATTGCACCGACGTCGGGCTATGTAGAACTTTTTGGGACAAGACTCTACGGACACAGTTGGCCGCTAATGCGGCGCGTCGGAGCTATTATCGAGGAACCGGCATTTTATCCTTACCTGTCCGGACGCGACAATCTGGAGACATTAGTAAGATCTATCGGGGATATTCCCAGAACAAGAATCGATGAAGTTTTAAAACGTGTTAATCTTTCTGAACGTGCCGGAGACCGCTACGACCATTATTCCATGGGGATGAAACAAAGGCTGGGGATTGCGTCGACACTGCTGCGGGATCCTGAACTGATCATTCTGGATGAGCCAACCAGCGGGCTTGACCCGGCTGGAACGAAAGAAGTCCGCGACCTGATCCCGGAACTGGCGCACGAAAGGAGAGCCGTATTCCTGTGCAGCCACTTGCTGCATGAAGTGGAGATGGTCTGCGATAAAGTCGCCATTATTAAACAGGGTGTAATGTTGACCAGTTCTTCGGTTCGAGAATTAACATCGCAGGGACAGCGACTGCACATTAAAGTAGAAAATCAAACTGCGGCGTTAACAGTGCTGAAGAATCAACCGTGGATAAAATCGGTGAAAATTGTAGCTGACGACAGCCATAACGAATATCTGGTAGTAGATGCGCCGAAAGAAAGCGCCGCTCGCGTGAATCAGGTACTAGCTGAAAATAATCTATTTGCGTCCGAACTGGTGAACAAAACCTCCAGTCTGGAAGAAGTATTTTTACAATTAACAGGCGGAGACAACGGTGCTTAGATTAATCGGCGCAGAAATGTTTAAAATGCGGAAGCGCACAATGACGCGGGTGCTTCTGTATATTCTAGTGGCGATCATCATCGTTTTGTATCTGGTGCTGCTGGCAGTATCGAAGGCCAACCTGCCGACGAATGCNNCCTGTAACAATGACGGTTCTGGCATACTTCGGGTGTGTGCTGGCAATCATCCTGGTGGCCAGTTCGGTAGGCAGCGAATACAACTGGCGCACAATGCGCTCTGCCGTGGTTTCTAGCGAAAGCCGATTCAAGTTATTAACAGCCAAACTCATTTCCGCCGCGATTTTCGTTCTGATCGGGATGGTGATCGGCCTGGCGGCCGGTTTCATTATGAGTCTGATTACCACCGCGATCGGCGGGTATAAATTTGATTTCAGTTTCGCCACCGGCAGTTATTTATGGGATCAATTTTTACAATTTTGGCGCACTTTTTTCGTGATAATTCCCTACGCCTTGCTGGGATTCATGTTCGCGATAATTGGAAGGTCGGCGATGCCGGGTATCGCATCGGGGATTGGCATTTTTTTCCTGGAACAGTTCATCGTCAGTTTCATGTACCTGGCCAAAGGATGGATTGCCAAAATCCCGAACTACCTGCTGTATGCCAATCAGCAGGCAATCAATTCTTTAGCGAGCTTACCGAAGAGTTTCGCGGGAGGCATGGGCGGCGGCGGTTTCACCATCCTTTTACCGGGGATGCCGCATGCATTTATTGTTTTAAGCATCTACAGCCTCGCATTTCTGGTTATCGCATTTTATTTATTCAAAAAGAGGGATGTGACGGGATAGTTAACAACTACCCGTTACGAGTAGCCAGTGTGTAGTAAAATGACCAGGTGATACTAATCCATCTATATTTGATTACTAGAATCAAATATTAAACACAGCGACTCACTCTTGATCCTTCTTTTTCTATAGACAGAATTTTATTTCCCAAAGAAAGGCTCAATGTCCTTCCTGGACTACCTTAGAGGCCCCAGAAACGAAATAGCCGGTAGCTGATAGCTGTTTGCTGAAAACTGAGAGCTTATATCCGGTTTGATAATCACACATAAACAGTTGTAAAATAGCTGTGTAGTCCCGATTGGGGCAAACGCTTTTCCTGAGCATTGAGGAGATTAAAGTGGAAACCGGAACGTTTAGAGTGAAAGTCGGGCTGGCCCAGATGTTAAAGGGCGGCGTGATCATGGATGTCGTAACTGCGGAACACGCAAAAATCGCGGAGGACGCGGGGGCATGTTCTGTCATGGCACTGGAAAGAGTACCTTCCGATATCAGAAAAGCCGGCGGCGTGGCACGCATGTCCGACCCGACGGTGATCGAAGCGATCATGAAAGCGGTTACAATTCCGGTGATGGCGAAGTGCCGCATCGGGCATTTTGTCGAAGCGCAGGTGCTGGAAGCTTTAGGTGTCGATTACATCGATGAATCGGAAGTGTTGACCCCGGCAGACGAGTCGCATCATGTCTGGAAACACGATTTCAAGGTGCCGTTTGTCTGCGGCTGCCGTAACCTGGGAGAAGCGTTGCGACGCATCAGCGAGGGCGCGGCAATGATACGCACCAAGGGTGAAGCGGGCACCGGCGATATTGTGGAAGCCGTGCGGCACATGCGCACCGTGCAGGATGAAATCCGCAAGCTGGTGAATATGTCCGAAGACGAACTCCCGGCAGAAGCCAAAGAACTGGGCGCGCCGCTGGAATTAGTAATTGAAATTCACCGGACCGGCAAGTTGCCCGTAGTTAATTTTGCCGCGGGCGGTATTGCCACCCCCGCCGATGCCGCGTTGATGATGCAGTTGGGCGCGGACGGCGTTTTCGTCGGGTCCGGTATTTTCAAATCAAGCAAACCGTCGGTGATGGCGAAGGCAATCGTAAAAGCGACCACGCATTATAAAGACGCCAAAATCATTGCCAAAGTCTCCAAGAACCTGGGCGAGGCGATGCCGGGTCTGAGCGCGAAACAGATTCCTCCCGAGCAATTAATGGCGGGTAGAGGATGGTAGCATGAAAATCGGTGTCCTTGCGCTGCAGGGAGCCTTTGCCGAACATATTGCGATATTAGAAAGACTGGAAGTAGAAGCAATACCCGTCCGCCTTCCTCTTCAACTGGAAGGACTGGACGGGTTAATTATTCCCGGCGGGGAAAGCACCACCATCACCAAACTGATGGTGCACTATAAACTCAAGAACAAGATCATCGAACTGGCAAAAAACGGATTCCCCATCTTCGGAACGTGCGCCGGGATGATCGTGCTGGCCGGTGAATTATCCAGCAGCGGCGGCGTCAAACCGACTGGCGTGATGGATATCAAAGTCAACCGCAATGCCTTCGGTAGGCAGGTGGACAGTTTCGAGGCAGAAATAACGATCCCGGTAATCGGGAAAAAGCCGCTGACCGGGGTTTTTATCCGGGCGCCGTTAATTGAATCAGTGGGAAAAGGAGCCGAGGTGCTAGCCAGATTGGCCGACGGCACAATTGTAGCCGCCCGGCAGGGGAAACTGCTGGTCTGCTCCTTTCACCCTGAGTTGACAGATGATACAAGATTCCATCATTATTTCCTTGACATCGTCCGGGGGATAGTTTAAGACACAATGACTAAAAACGAATTAGCAAAAATGATTTATCAGGCCTCTCACCTCGATGGTAATTTCGTACTGCGCTCCGGCCAGGTTTCGAAGGAATATTTCGATAAATACCTGTTCGAAGCCGAGCCGCGAATCCTGGTAGAAATTGGCATACAAATGGCCGGTCTGATTCCGGAAGGCACCGAAATTATAGCCGGACTGGAAATGGGCGGTATACCAATCGCCACAACATTATCCTTGCAAACCGGTATCATGGCGGCATTTGTCAGGAAGAAAGCCAAAGAATACGGCACATGCAAACTGGCAGAGGGCGGCGACATCCGGGGTAAAAATGTGTGCATAATAGAAGATGTAGTAACCACCGGCGGGCAAATCCTGTTGAGCGCCGCGGACCTGCGCCGGTTTGGTGCGGAAGTAAAATACGTGCTGTGTGTTATCGAACGCGACAGCAAATCCCGGATTAATCTGAAAGAAAAAGGCTTGGAGCTGATTTCTTTGTTTACCCTGGAAGATTTAAAACCAAATTAATTCCTACACCCCTGTTTTATGGAGGTTATTTTGCAAAAAGTAATCACCGATGACCTGGATGC
>PMBW01000078.1 GCA_003153075.1 Dehalococcoidia bacterium
ATGTTCTCCAGATCGACACCGGATTCCGGCTCATCAAGGAGGATCAGGTCGGGGCGTTGGGCTAGCAACTGCATCAGTTCGCTACGTTTGATCTCCCCGCCGGAGAAACCGTAGTTAATATCACGGTCGAGAAAATCGGTGAGGTCGGTGCGGCCGGCGAGAGCAGTGACCAGTTCCGGATGGGTTTTATCTTTCATCGAAGCTAAAACCATCTCCCGTGTCTTGACGCCGCGGACAACCGGCGGACGCTGGAAGGACATGCCGATGCCGAGCCTGGCCCGTTCGTCGACCGGCATATGGGTAATATCTACGCCGCGGAATGAAATCGTGCCGGATTGTACGATGTATTTAGGGAAACCCATGATAGTCATTAGCAGGGTAGTTTTACCGCTGCCGTTAGGGCCGAAAAGGACATGGGTTTCGCCGGTTTGAATTGTCAAAGAAACGCCGTGAAGGATCTCTTTGCCCTCCACGGCAACAACCAGGTCTTTGATTTCGAGCATAAACTACCTCACATTTTCGTGTCTAAACGCCGCCGTCAAGGGAATGACGTTCAGCTTTAACATACCACGAAACGGGGTCGTTTATAAACTCGTAGTAATTAAGAAGAATCAATTTATGCTCGCGCTCTTCAGCGGCGATCTTCTCATAAAAAACACGTTCATCAATATTATCTGACTTCTCATAACGCTCGCGGTAGAGGTCGTAGGATTTGTCCTCCATCTCCATAGCTTCCCGGACAGCGGCAATTTCTGAGGATTCAGCCCAGACTTTAGTCTTCAGTTTAGCTGTTTCTTCAGCAAAAATGGTGCGCAGCACCGTTCCGGAATTGCTTTTAAAGGTCACCAACGGCCACCGCCGGGATTCACGGAGATTTTCGAAGATCTGCTGGAATTTTTTGCGGTGATTATCTTCCTGCACGGCCAGAGATTCCAGCAGTTTTTTGCCGACTTCATTTTCACTTTCAAGACTGGCTTTCAGATAAAATTCCTTACCGTCTATTTCCATGTTGATAGCATAAAGAAGCCCCTGCATTGTCTTGTCCAATCCGGTTGTCATTTTACGTCTCCGTTTTGCCGGTGAATTGTCGGGTACCTTATTATACTTCGTACGAGACTCCTTTCAACATCGTTTAGATAAATTTAACTCAGAAAACGATTAAGCGCTGTGACTAAGGTCTCATACTCAGCTGAAGCAATAATAAGATTTAGAGAAGGTTGAAGTCAATAAGGCATTAGTAATAGGGTGGAGGTAACAGGTACTTGAGTTCAGTTGGGATTAGTTAGGTATGGTTAAGATAGGTTCGCTCAAACAGGGTTTGAGTTATAAAATTTCGGAAAAATATGCAAGCCGGGTTGCCGGTTTTGCGTAATGACGTGTCAGGGAATTAGTCAATAATCAACCTGCGGTAATAACCGGGAATTAGAACAGTTTTAAAAGTCCCCAGACTTCTTTTTGATTTTTTAAATAGTGAATGATGGTTCTGCTGAGATCGAGTGAAAGATTTTTTCCGTTTCCTGGATTTGTTCAGGCGTACCTTCAAGATTTAACCATATACCGCCTTCCGCGCCGCTGACACCACCCGCAGCAATCATTTCTGCCTTGACACCGGTCAATATCTGTAAAGCCTCAATTTCAGTTACCACCTCACCGGGTACAGGCAGCAGGCGATAACCGGCGGACCCCGGCGAATTTACTTTATTGGCAATCTCATCAAGATCACCGGAAATGCGTTTTTCTAAACCAACCGGTATGATCATCTGAACCCGGCGTCCGATTACCGCCGATAGTGCAACGGTTATAGTCCCTCCCTGGGGATTGCCGATTAAAATAGCGGCACGCTTATGGATAACGTCGAGGGCATTCGCGCCCTTGATAATGACGTCTCCTTCCTTCAGTCCGGCTGCTACGTCATCGATAGTTTTTCCAACCTGCCAGGTGCCCGTGTTGATAACCACATCACCAGGAAACCTGCTTTCATCGGATAGCCTTCCGGCTGCTGTCACTTTATAACCCGGCGGGAGAACAACACCGCGTATAAATCGATTACGTGAAAATTTACCGCTATGCCCGGTTGAGTTAAGTATTTCTTCCGCGACATACCCATTAGTAGTTCCGGCTATAATAACAACGGTCCCGTTACTTAATGCGCTTGTAACGGATGGATGGACGGCTATTGCTTTTCCGATCAAACGCTTCCCCATTGCCACAGTCAGGAAAAATTGCTTCATCCCATCACCTCACTTCGGATATTTATAGATAAGACCGGTGAAAATATCCATATTATAGAACAACATTATCATACTTTTAACCGGAAAGTCAGACGGGAGCGGAATTTTATTAGTTGAAATAACTATTCAATTTTCCTGCTAAAAACCTCAAAGTACCATTGCTTCACACGCACAGGTTACAGTATGCTAAAATCACCAAAGATAAGGATTTGAGTGTGACTTCATTTCTGACCCGGCTGAAAATAAACGCGGCTGATTTCAAAAGAATCTCCGTGATCACGATAATCATCACGAACCTGGTGCCTATCTACGGTGTGCTGTTCATGGGCTGGCGGGTTTTTCCCGTGATGTTCCTGTTCTGGGTTGAGAACGTTATCATCGGTGTGTCCAATGTGCTAAAAATGGCGCTGTCTTCTCCCGGCAGTTTCGGACAGTGGGTCGCTAAAATCTTTATGATTCCGTTTTTCTGCATACACTACGGGATGTTTACACTGGTACACGGCATTTTTATTCTGGTTTTCTTCGGTGGTTACGCCCAGCAAGGCAGCATTATGCCGGGTGTAAATGACGTTTTCGGTTTAATCGGCAGTCTGCAGATCGGGGGAGCGGTACTGGCATTGATATTGAGCCATACCGTGTCGTTTATCTCAAACTATATCGGCAAGGGTGAATATAAAACCGCCAATTTATCGGATTTAATGGCGCAACCCTACGGACGCGTAATTATCCTGCACCTGACGATCATAATCGGCGGATTCCTGGTAATGGCAGTAGGTGCGCCGGTGGTCGGGTTGATTTTTCTGATCGTGTTAAAGGCATTTGTAGATATCAAGAGCCATTTGAAACAGCACAAATATGCAAAGTCAGAGAAAGAGGATACAGTAGTGGTGGCGGAATAGTGGGAAGCTGTCAACTGTCAGCTTTCAGATGCTAAATCCTAAATCCGAATATCGAAATCCAAAATAATCACTAAATACAATTGAACAAATAGCATATATCGTTACGTTATTACCAGCAAATTACTAGAAAATAATTACCATTATCAATTGCACATCAACTCGCAACGCTGTCTGGGATAATTCTCTCCTTACAAAGGAGAGAAAATATCTACTCACTAAGTGTCTCTCCCACACAGGTTCGGATTCAGGTCGGGAATGACAAGTTGTGGAAATTAGATTCCAGCAAAACTGGAATTTAATTTCGTTTTTGTCATTGTCAGGCTTGACCCGGCAATCCAGAAGTTTTTAGATAGCCTCCATTTTTATCGAAGAGTGGCTCAACGACCCTTCCCTCTCGTTCCGCTCAGGGATATTGTCGGACTCCCTTCGACATCAATTTACGAAAAACATAATTATATCGGGAAGGCAAAATCGTTTATAATAGAGAAAAGCGGATACAGGGAAAGGTCAGGTGAATTAAAATGACCAGGTGCATTGTTGAATTCTTCGGGGTGCCGGTTGATCCAGGCGATCTGAAAGTAGAGATTGAAGTGCCGGAAAAGGCGAAGCTGAAAGATGTTATCGCCGCTCTCAGGCTTAAGGCGCCGGCGCTTGAAGGAAATATAATTGTTCGCGGACAGGATCACATCGTTGAGGGGTATACATTCAACATTCACGGCCGCTTTTACATCGAGGGATACGACGATGACAATAACCTGGAGTTGAAAGACGGCGACCGCATCGCGCTGTTGACCATCCCCATCGGGGGATAAAATATTCTTGCCATAATTTT
>PMBW01000244.1 GCA_003153075.1 Dehalococcoidia bacterium
AATAATTCCGTCTCCAGTTCTTCGATGCGCTCGCGGGCATTTAAAATCGTGGATTCGTAGTCTTTCAGTTCGGGGGTAAAATAGCGTTCGCCGGTAGATAAAGTCTGCTTGCGGATGTAGTTTTCGGGAGCCTGCGCCGCATTTGCTTTCGAGATTTCAATATAATAGCCGAAAACACGGTTATAGCCGATTTTTAATGATTTAATGCCGGTTTTTTCCTGCTCGGAACGTTCCAAATTAGCCAGATACTGCTTGGCGTTTTTGGAGACGGAACGGAGGTTGTCCAATTCTTCGGAGAAGCCCGGTTTGATCACGCCGCCTTCGCCCAAAGTGGTGGTCGGCTCTTCAAGAATCGATTGATTGATCAACTCGACGATCTCCGGCTGTGGTTTCAGTTCATTTTTCAGCCAGGCGATGCCTTCGGGGTTGGGGGCATTTTCCAGTGTTTCCCGCATTTTAGGAATAACGGATAATGTCCGCTGCAATGCCACCAGTTCATTAGGGCCGGCGAGGTTGCCGCTGACACGGTTGATGATGCGCTCCAGATCGGAAACATTGGATAAATAGGCGAAGATTTGCGTCCGTGCCGCGGTGTTTTCCACGAACCAGGCGACGGCGTCCTGCCGCTTTACCAGCGCTTTTAAATCGAGCGGCAGTTGGGTAAGCCTACGCTTGATCAGACGGCTGCCCAAGGCGGTCTTCGTCAGGTCGAGGATCGAGGCCAGAGAACCTTTGTAGGAGCCGGAACTGCTGCGGAAAAGCTCCAGGTTATTCTGGGTCTGGGGATCGATGGCCATGAAAGATTCCGTCGAGTAGGTGGTCATGCGGTTCAACTGCGCAACAATGCCCTTCTGCGTTTCCTGTACGTAATGAATTAAAGCTCCGGCGGCGCTGATCGCCAGCGGCAACGCATTGCAGCCGTATCCTTCCAGTGTGGTTGCGCCGAAGTGCTCCAGTAAAACCTGCTGGGCAACTTCCGTTTCGAAATGGTAATTATCCAGTTTTGTAACCGGAAGGGAGAGTTGAAATTGGGTCAGATCGGCGTCCTGTGAAACCACTAATTCCGGGGGTTTGAGGCGTTCCAGTTCGTTACTCACACGGCTTAAAGGTAACTGGGTGGTACCGAATTCACTGGTGGTAATATCAACGTAGGCGATACCGGCGGAATCGCACTTAATCACCAAACAGGTCAGATAATTATTCGATTTGCTGTCCAGTAACAGCGGCTCGACGACAGTGCCCGGCGTGACCACGCGGATGACATCGCGGTCGATGATGCCCTTGTTGGCGCCGGGTTTGGTAAGCTGCTCACAGATGGCCACCTTGTAGCCGCGGTTGATCAGCTTGGCCAGGTAATTATCCACGGCGTGATAAGGGATACCGGCGAGGGGGATCTTGTTGCCCTTGCCCATTTCCCTCGATGTGAGCACAATTTCCAGTTCCCGCGAGGCGATCCGTGCATCCTCGTCAAACGTCTCATAGAAATCCCCGAGACGGAAAAAGACGATCGTCTCTGGGTATTTCTTCTTGATGCGCAGGTATTGCTGGCGGATAGGCGTAATGCTTTCATGCATGATATGGATATTGTACTAGAAAAGGGGCGAAAAGGGAAAGTGCCGCCAGTTTAAAAATAATCATTTCGAAAAGAAATACCTTCCTTCTCCCTTCAGGGGAGAAGCTAGGTAAGGGTGTTTTTCTATCTTCGTTAAATGCATTTGCACCTAAATAAACTTTCGATCGATAAACGTAAAATCCTAAATAAGCAGCAGCCGATTTAGATAGTTAATATATTGAAACCCCCTCACCCCGAAGGTCCGCTCCCTCGTGGGGGCGAGGAAATAGTCATTCAAACATTGGTTCTTTGAACATTTCCCTGATTTCTTTTATAGCGGCCTTTGCTAGAGTTTTTTTGTTTTTCATGAAAATTCCCAAACTACAACACCTAGATTCCGAAAATATTTTAGAATATTACCATTTTATCACATATTGACGTATGTTATTGCGAAGAGCATAATACGAGCATATCCTCATATTAAATGCACTTGGAGGGAAAATGAAATTAAGCGTTAATTTAGAAAATTGTTATGGTATAAAAAAACTACAACACACCTTCGATTTTAACAATGGTAATGCTTTTTTAATTTATGCTCAAAATGGTTCAATGAAAACGTCTTTTGCAAAGGTATTTAAAGATATTAGCCAATCGGTAAGTTCTCAAGATATACTTTTCCCAAACAGGCCAACAACCTGCACAATAATAGATGACGCAGGTTCTAAATTAGAGTCTGAACATATTTTTGTGGTAAACCCATATGAAGAGGACTTTACGTCAGAACGTATAGCTACACTACTTGTAAACAAAGATTTGAAACGCGAATACGAATTAGTTCACGCTTCAATTGAAAGCGCAAAAATGGCATTGTTTTTAAATATTGGTGAAATGGCCGGTTTAAAAAAGAATATCGAGCAGGAAATTGCAATTTCTTTCAAGAAGAATGTAAACGACATATATACTTTATTGGATAAACTCGAATCTACTACAAACTCAAAACAATACCCAGAATTCGCTGATATTGCTTATCATGAAATATTCAACGAAAAGGTCGAAAACTTTTTAGAGTCACCTGGAATAGATACTCTGCTATCTGAATATATTAAAAAATACAATGAATTAATTGATAATTCTATGTATTTTAGGAAAGGTATCTTCAATCACAATAATGCAAATACGATCTCTAAGAGTTTAAAAGATAATGGATTCTTTATAGCAAATCATTCATTGACTCTTTCTGACCCTAAAGCAGGAAAAAAGGAAATTTCAAATCAAAGAGATTTCGACACTGTTATTTCAGCAGAAAAAAATCGAATTTTGAACGATCCCGAGTTAACTAAAAGATTTGATGCAATCGATAAAGCTATTATCAAGAACGTTGAACTAAGGAACTTCCGATTATACTTGGAAAACAATCTTAAAATATTACCTGAATTGGGAGATCTCGACAAATTTAGACAAAAATTATGGATATCTTATCTTTTTGCCCACAAAGAATCTTATGAAAATTTTCTTGCCGTTTTTCGAACAGGGAAAAAAGAGCTTGCTCGCATAGTGAGCATTGCGAAAAAACAAGCGACTCTATGGCATGATGTTGTTGCAACATTTAACAGGCGATTTTCAGTGCCATTTATACTTGAAATAACAAATCAAGATGACGTCATTCTCAAAGACGAATTACCGAGTCTAGTTTTTAAATATGAAGACGGGCCGGATAAGAGGGAAATTGGGCGAGACGAATTACTATCCGTATTAAGCACCGGAGAGAAACGAGCTTTATATATACTGAATGTAATTTTCGAAGTTCGTTCACGTGAAAAAGAAAACTATCAAACTCTACTTATACTTGATGATATCGCCGATTCCTTTGATTATAAGAACAAATTCGCAATTATTGAGTATATAAAAGATATTTTAGATACAAACAAATTTTTCTGTATTATACTTACACACAACTTTGATTTCTTCAGGACAGTTCAAAGCCGGATCTCAGTCAGCTGGGACAATTGCTTGATGTCAATTAAAACAGAGAAAGACGTTGAATTGACTCAAGCTCAATATTTGAAAACCCCTTTTATGTATTGGAAAACCAGACTTCACAAAGATAATGCCTGCCTTATTGCTATCATCCCGATGGTGCGTAACTTGATTGAATATACACAGGGGAAAACATGCCCGGATTATCTAAAACTAACCTCATTATTGCATCAAAAAAAAGATACAAGTTCGATTACTATAAATGATTTAG
Source organism: Dehalococcoidia bacterium (assembly GCA_003153075.1). The sequence continues at coordinate 3,801 of PMBW01000244.1, forward strand.
CGGAAATTATTAATAAAACACTTTTAACAAAACTAGTAGGTAGTAAAGATATAGTAGAGTCTCTGATTATTACAGAAGCGGATTTATGTCTAGTAAAACCCGAAAGTATAAATCTTGAGAATAAAGTTGTACTATCAATTGCTATAAGACTCTATGCAGAAAAAATAATGGTGAGTAAAATTGGTGATGTGGCCTTCACCGATAACATAGACAAAGATCAAACAAGGCAGCTTTTCGAAGTATATAAAACTAAATTTGCTCAGGATATTCCAGGTATTATACTTTTAAATCAAGTGATAATGATGACACCGGAAGCAATTCACTTGAATTCTTTCATGTACGAGCCCCTTATTGATATTTCAGATCATCATCTAAAAGCTCTATATAAAGAGATAAAGGCTATTGCTAAAACTTAATCAATTCTTCGGTTTTTGAATGTTAAGTCTTTTTGCCCCTTCCGTGCCTGTTATGTTATAGTGTTCAATTATGGAAAAGATTGATTTCATTACGAACGGCACAGTGACTTCAGCAAAGGGCTTTACCGCGGGCGCGGTTTCGGCAGATATCCGTAAAAAAGGCGATAACCGTCTGGATCTGGGCATTATTTCCTCGCAGGAAATATGCAACGTAGCCGGTTTATTTACAGACAACAAGATCAAGTCGCCGTCTGTTGTATTATGTCAAAAACGTATATTTGACGGTAGAGCGAAGGCGATCGTGGCCAGCAGTGGCTGCGCTAACGCCAGCACCGGCGAACAGGGATTTTCTGATGCCATCGAGATGTCCGCCCTGGCGGCTAAAGTGATCGGCGCGAAGCCGGATGAAGTGCTGATCGCCAACACCGGCGTGATCGGGGTCAATCTGCCAATGCCAGCAATCCGGGCCGCGATGAAAAAGATCGTGATGAAACCGGACGGCGGGCATGAATTCGAGCGCGCGATCATGACCACCGATACGATGCCTAAAGAAGTGGCGGTAACGGTACAAAGCGGCGGGAATAATTTCACCATCGGCGGTATCGCCAAGGGCTCCGGCATGATCCACCCGAACCTGGCTACAATGCTGGTCTTCCTGACGACCGACGCCAATGTGACACCCGCTTATCTGAAGAAATCGCTGACCGATGCGGCGGCAATTTCATTTAATATGGTCTCCGTGGACGGCGACACCAGTCCCAGCGACACCGTATTATTACTGGCTAACGGCGCGGCAAAAACCGAGTTGATCACCGGCAAAAGCGGCATGGCCGATATTTTCCAGCGGGCATTAAACCAGGTCTGTATTTATCTGGCCAAGGCGATCGCCCGCGACGGCGAGGGCGCGACCAAGCTGATTGAAGTTAATGTCAAGAAAGCGGCCAACCTGAAAGAGGCCCGCATGGCAGCGCGGACGATTGTCAGCTCCAACCTATTGAAAGCTGCCGTTTACGGCAACGACCCCAACTGGGGCAGGGTGACGGCAGCGCTGGGTAGAAGCGGAGCGCAGCTGGAAGAAGCGAAACTGGATGTTTTTATGGGCACGATCGCGGTACTGAAGAACGGCGCGCCGGTGCCTTTCGACAAAGTCAAAGCAGTTAATGTCTTCAAGCAGAAAGAAGTGCCGATCACCGTAGTTTTAAACATGGGAATGGCAGATGCAACGGCCTGGGGATGCGATCTGACCGAGCAGTACGTAAAGATAAACGCGGAGTACACGACCTAGAAGGGGCAAATTCTAAATTTCAAATATCAAATAATATCAAAATAGTAAATTCTAAATTGAAATTTTAATATTTGTATTTGTTTGGCCTTTGGAGCTTGGTATTGGGATTTTACTACTGGGGATACCACCGCCACCCTGAGATTGCCGCGCTTCGCCCGCAATGACATAGTGAGTTTTTTGCTTTTGTAGTGGTATAATTATAGAACGTATATGGATAAACCAATTNNCGCGACCCGATTCTGGAAGACATCGTAGCGCTGCAGAAAAAGGGTAAGTCGATGGTGGTGATTCACGGCGGCGGCAACATGGTCACCGAATGGCTGAAGAAACAGGGCATCGAGACCAAATTCGTACGCGGTGAACGCGTTACCGATAAGCCGGCGCTGGACATTGTCGCGGCGGTGCTGGGCGGACTGGCGAACAAACAGATCGTCGCCACAATCAACAATCTGGGCGGACGGGCAGTCGGCATCAGCGGCGTGGACGGCGGATTGATCCAGGGGCGTATCGCGAACCCGGAGATGGGTTTTGTAGCCCAGACCGTGAAGGTAGACCCCACCGTGATTAATGCGCTGCTGCAGGCCGGATTTATTCCCGTGATTTCCCCGATCACCGCTTATACAATCGGCCGACCGGAAGACGCGCCTTTAATGCTGAATATCAACGGCGACCCGATGGCAGGCGAAATTGCCGCGGCCCTCGGAGCTGAAAAACTGATCTTTTTAACCGATGTTACCGGGGTGCTGGATAAAGACGGCAAGTTGCTTGCGGTTATCACCCTCAATCAGGTAAAAGAACTGATCGACTCCGGCACAGCTTCCGGCGGCATGATCCCCAAACTCAATGCCTGCCTCACCGCCGCTGTGCATAAAACTACCACCTGCATCGTCGACGGACGGCAGCCCCACGCTTTACCAAATGCCATTGACAGTGACACCGCGGGCACTATTATCCGCGCTAGATGACGCTCAATCAGGCTTTTTCTTTCCCTATTGTTTGTCTCTTGTTCATTGATTATGTTAATATTTTAAAATCTAATATGTTGAGGTAAATTATTATGTCAAACTGGCAGGAAATGGAAAAAAAATACTTATTCACGAATACTGTCCGCTGGCCGATACTACCGGTCGCAGGCAAGGGTTCGTATCTATGGGATGAAAACGGCAAGAAATATCTGGATCTGGTGGGAGGGTGGGCGGTGTGCTGCCTGGGGCACAGCCATCCAGTGATGACCAAAGCGCTGACCGCGCAATCTAAAACACTGGTTCAATGCGGGCCGCAATCCTGTAATCTGCCGCAATTACAACTGGCAGAACTGCTGGTTAAAATCAGCTGTTGCAACCGCGTGTTCTTCAGCAACAGCGGCGCCGAAGCCAATGAAGGCGCAATCAAACTGGCGCGCCGCTACGGCAAACTCAAACTTAACGGCGCCTTTGAAGTAATCACCGCGCTCAATTCCTTCCACGGCAGGACGCTGGCAATGACCGCCGCCACCGGGCAGCCGCATTACCAGGAAGCCTATCAGCCCCTACCGGCCGGATTTAAAAATGTGCCTTTCAACAATATCGAGGCAATTAAAGCCGCCACGACCAAAGACACCTGCGCGATCATGCTGGAACCGGTGCAGGGAGAAGGCGGCGTCAATATCCCCGACCCGGGTTATCTGAAAGCCGTCCGCCAGTGGTGCGATGAGAAAGGCATCCTGCTGATTTTGGACGAGGTACAGACCGGCATCGGGCGTATCGGGACCATGTTCGGATATCAACAATTCGGTATTGAACCTGATATAATTACACTAGCGAAAGGATTAGGTGGAGGCATCCCCATCGGGGCTTTCATGGCCAAAGAAAGTTGCGCGGTATTTCAACCCGGCGACCACGGCTCCACCTACGGCAGCAACCCCCTGATGTGCGCTACCGCGTTAGCTGTAATGGAATACGTCATCAAGAACGATATCCCCGGCCAGGCTCAAAAAGCAGGAGTATACCTGAGCGCTGGTTTGGACAAATTGAAGCAAAAATACGCGTTCATCACCGAAATCCGGATCCGCGGGCTGCTGGCAGCGATCGAACTTAACAAAGACATCGCATCATCAATTAAAATGACCTGTATTGAAAACGGCTTGATGGTGAACGATGTGAAGCCGAACGCGGTACGCATCATGCCGCCGCTGAATATCAGTAACAAGGAAATTGATGAAGCGCTGGGTATTCTGGACAAGGTATTTGCGGGAGTGAAGGCTTAGTTAATTAATATACAGGGAGATGCAAGAGTGTAAATTCTGAATTCTCCTTTAGTCCCTCTTTAGGAAGGAGGGAGATTGACAAGATAAAAAACAAGGAGTTTTAAATGGCAGAAAAGGTAATTTTGGCTTACAGCGGCGGACTGGACACATCAGTCGCCATACGGTGGATAAAAGAGAAATACGGGATGGACGTCATTACCCTGACAATCGACGTGGGTAATTCCAAGGACTTTGAAACCGCCCGTGTTAAAGCGCTAAAACTCGGCGCTATCAAAGCGATCGTTATCGACGCTAAAGATATGTTCGTCAAATATTTCATCTGGCCCGCTCTGCAGGCCAACGCTTTATATGANNAACGACCAGGTCAGGTTCGACGTCGGAGTACATGCCCTGGCGCCGCAACTCAAGGTGATTGCCCCGGCGCGTGAATGGGGGATGACCCGGGAAGAAACGATTGCCTACGCGACCAAACACCACATCCCGGTCCCGATCACGAAGAAAAGCCCGTACTCCATCGATGATTGCCTTTGGGGTAAGAGCGCCGAGTGCGGTATCCTGGAAGACCCGTGGGTAGAACCCCCGGACGATGTCTGGACATGGACGAAAAATGCCGACCAGGCGCCGGATAAACCTGCTTATATCGAGATCGGATTTGAAAAAGGTATCCCGGTCTCCCTGAACGGTAAAGAAATGGACGGCGTCAGCCTGATCCAGAAAATGAACGACCTGGCCGGATTGCACGGCATCGGCAGGATCGACCACATCGAAAACCGCCTGGTGGGCATTAAATCCCGCGAGACCTATGAAGCCCCGGCAGCGGTCGTTTTATTGCAGGCGCACAAGGCACTGGAAGCAATGACACTGGCTAAAGACCAGTTGCGCTTCAAGGAAAAGACCGCGATTGAAATCGCCGATATTATCTACAACGGTCTGTGGTTCAGCGGATTGAACCGCGACCTTTCCGCTTATATCCAGAGTTCGCAACGGTTCGTCACCGGCGCCGTGCGGGTCAAGCTTTTTAAGGGCAGCTCGATGGTAGTCGGACGCGAATCTCCAAAATCGCTGTATAACCTCAGTCTGGCGACCTATGATAAGGGCGATAAATTCGATGCCAGCGCCGCGGTCGGTTTCATCCACTTGTGGGGTCTGCCGGTAGCCACCCAGGCCCAAATTCAATTACTGGGCGACAATGAAGACCCGATGAGGTTGATCGACACAGCGGAACCGGCAAAGCCGGCCGGGAAAGCGCCGAAAACGAAAAACAGGAAGAAATAATGGCGAATCAGATACGCGGACGCTTCCAAAAAGAAGCCGATAAAAATGCCGTGGCCTACAGTTCTTCCATTCATTATGATTGGAGGCTGTATCCCTACGATATCGCCGGCAGCATTGCGCACGCGCGGATGCTGGGCAAACAGGGCATCATTACGGCAGCCGAAGCGGATAAAATCATCGAGGGCTTAAGCGGCATCGGGGAAGAGATCGCCCANNACGGCGCGCAGCCGCAACGACCAGGTCGCGTTGGATATCCGGCTCTACACGAGGGACGCGATCATCCACACTATCGGGCATATTCTCGAATTACAGAGTGTTTTGGTAGCACTGGCTGACGCCAACAAAACAACCATTTTACCCGGCTATACACACCTGCAAAAGGCCCAGCCGGTACTGCTGGCACACCATTTTCTGTCCTATTTCGAAATGCTAGAAAGGGATATCGGCCGTTTTGAAGATTGTCTAAAACGGTCGGACGTGATGCCGTTAGGGAGCGGGGCGCTGGCCGGAGTAGCTTATAAAATCGACCGCAAGTTTGTAGCCAAAGAACTTGGTTTCAGTAACATTACACAGAACAGCCTGGACGCGGTGGCCGACCGCGATTTTATCATTGAATTTGAAGCCGCTGCCAGTGTGTGCATGATGCACCTTTCGCGCCTGGCGGAAGAGCTGGTACTGTGGTCGACCGGCGAATTTAATTTCATCGAAATCGACGATGCCTACGCCACCGGTTCCAGCATCATGCCGCAGAAGAAGAACCCGGATATGGCCGAACTGGCGCGCGGTAAGACCGGCCGGGTCTATGGGCACCTGCTGGCGCTGCTGACGACAATGAAAGGTCTGCCGCTGGCTTACAACCGCGATATGCAGGAAGATAAAGAGGGCTATTTTGACGCAGTGGACACACTGATGACCACGCTGGAAGTTTTCACCGGCATGCTGGGCACGATGCGCATTAAAACGGAAAAAATGGCTGCTGCCGCACAGCAGGGGTATATGCTGGCGACGGATATCGCCGATTACCTGGTGGGAAAAGGTTTGCCCTTCCGCGCCGCCCACGAAGCGACCGGCAAACTGGTAACCTACGCGGTGAAAAAGGAAAAATCCCTGCGCGACCTGACGCTCAAGGAATACCAGAAGTTCTCACCTGCGTTTGACAATGATGTATTTGATATTACGGTGGAATCATCGGCCTCCGCGCGGGAAATCCCCGGAGGGACGGGCTACAAACAAGTGGCGAAGCAAATTGCCGCAGCCAAACGAAGACTCAAGGAAAGTATGAGTGATGAATAGCGCCAAAATCAAGATCGCGCCTTCTATATTATCGGCTGATTTTGCGCGGCTGGGCGAGCAGGTGGCGGAAGCTACCAGAGCCGGCGCCGATCTGATCCACGTCGACGTGATGGACGGGCATTTCGTGCCGCAAATCACCTTCGGGGCGCTAGTTGTTTCGGCAATACGCACATACACGAACTTACCGCTGGACGTCCACCTGATGATAGAATCTCCGGAAAACCAGATCGCGCAATTTGCAAAAGCGGGCGCAAACATCATCACAGTGCACCAGGAACCGTGCGCGCACCTGCACCGCGTTATTCAGATGATCAAAGATAACGGGGTGAAAGCAGGCATTTCCATCAATCCCGCCACTTCACTGAGCGCGCTGGATGAGATATTGCCGGAAGTAAACCTGGTGCTGTTAATGTCTGTAAATCCCGGTTTCGGCGGACAGACTTTTATTGAAAGCACGCTGGATAAAATATCACGGTTACGGGCTGAAATAGACAAGCGGAACCTGAATGTAGAATTGGAAGTGGACGGCGGTATTAATACAAAAACAGCGCCCCGCGTAGTTAAATGCGGGGCGACAGCATTGGTAGCAGGAGCGGCAATTTTCAGTTCAGGAGCAAGCATTGAGGAGGCTATTAAGCAACTGCGGCAGAGCTTTTCCTGACGATGACCTTCTTGGCTTCTTTATGCTGGTTGCGGATGCAGCGCGTGCAAAGATTAAGGCGCTTCTTCTTACCATCGAGCATAATGATCGCCGGATGGACATTCGGCTCCCAACTGCGGTTGGTATGGCGCTTGGAGTGACTGATGGTATTACCGAACTGAGGGGTTTTCCCACAAATATCGCACTTCAATAGAGGTACTCCTTGACTATTTAACGGATTTACAGTATTTTATATTAACACACTCCAGCAAAGTTAACAACACCGGCATGCCGGGAAAAGCGGATAAAACCTGCCATGCCGATTAAAAATATTAGACACAGGCGCCTCGATTATTGCTGAGTAATCAATTGAGAGGAAACAAATGACAAAGAAAATAACTTCAATGACAGGACAGGAACTGCGCGAGATGTTCGCTGCCGCTACAGCCTGGTTGGAAAAAAATGCTCCTGAAATTGATGAATTGAATGTTTTTCCCGTACCGGACGGCGATACCGGCACCAATATGCTGCTAACCATGCGCTCCAGTGTAGAAGAAGCCTACCGCGCCCCCGACCACAGCGCTTCCGCAGTGGCACAGGCCNNTACAAAGGACTCAGCAACCCCACCGAAGGCACAATCCTCACTGTTATCAAAGAAGCGTCCTCCGCCGCAATGAAAAAATCTGCCGGTAACGGCAAAGACCTGATAAGCGTCATGGAAACAACCGTCAGCACTGCCAAGGAATCCGTCGCGAACACCCCCACATTACTACCGGTATTGAAAGAAGCCGGGGTAGTGGATGCCGGCGGCCAGGGACTTTATACGATCCTGGAAGGCGCCCTGCAATACCTTAAGGGTGAAACCGAACAGATGCAGTTCAAGAAACCGCAGGTCATCACCAGCAGCATTCCCCTGACATTGAGATTGCCGGAGATGATCGCAGCGGATGAAGTACCATATGGTTACTGCACGGAATTCATGCTCAAAGGCGAAGAGCTTGACCCCGACAAAATAAAGATACGCCTGCTCAAGAAAGGCGAATCATTAATTGTAGTCGGCGACAATACGACTGCCAGAGTCCATATTCATACGCTGGACCCCGGTAACATCGTGCACCTTGCAACAGGATGGGGGACAATCCACCAGGTATCCATCCGTAACATGGATGAACAGCACCGTGATTTTGTGGCGGCACAGAAAGAAAGAGCTGTCGCTACCGATGTTGCGACGATTGCCGTGGTAGCGGGTGAAGGGCTGGAAGAGGTGTTCAACAGCCTCGGGGTAACTGCGATAGTCCACGGCGGACAAACGATGAATCCCAGCACCAAAGATATTCTGCTGGCAGTGGAACAGGTCCCTTCCGACAAGGTGATTTTACTGCCGAACAATAAAAATATCATCCTCACCGCCAAGCAGGTAAAACCGCTGACCAAGAAAATGGTGGAGATCATCCCCACGGAGACAATCCCCCAGGGTGTAGCCGCGCTGCTGGCTTTCGATTATGACGCTAACCTGGAAAATAATACCATTCTGATGAAACAGGCCATTGAGAACGTTAAAACCATCGAAATTACCCGCGCCGTGCGCTCGACACAGATCGGCGGGCTGAAAATCAGGAAGAAGCAGATCATCAGCTTGCTGGATAACGAACTGATCACCGTCGGGAACAACGCAATCGAAGTGCTGATGGACACCCTGAACAAGATCAGCCTGGACGAGAATGAAATCCTGACGATCTATTACGGTGACGATACGACGCTTGCCGAAGCGGAAAAAGCAGCCAAAACAGTTCGCGAGAAATACACCAAGCTTCAAGTTGAGATAATACGCGGCAGTCAGCCCCACTACAATTACATTATTTCGGTAGAATAACCAAGGAGGACCGGAGAATTGACAGTAAGGATTGTAACCGATAGTCTTTCTGACCTTACCGCTGAATTAATTGGTGATCTTGATATTACCGTAGTGCCTTTGACCGTATTATTCGGGCATGAAACCTATCTGGACCGGGTTACCATCAGCACCGACGATTTCTATCATCGACTGGTGCACGGCGATATCTGGCCTGCCTCTACTCAACCTTCTCCCCAGGATTTTGCCAACACATATGATAAACTGGCCGAAACCAGTAATGAAATTCTGGTAGTCGTTCTTTCTTCGCGGATGAGCGGCACCAATCAATCGGCCATGGCTGGTAAGAACCTGATGAAAACCAAAAAAATCCGCATCGAGGTGATCGATTCACAAACAGTCGCCAGCGGGCTGGGACTGGTGGTTCTGGCCGCTGCCAGAAAAGCCAAGAGCGGCGCGTCGATGGATGATTTGATCAATTACACGCGACAATCTTTAAAACGGTCGCATTTTATCGCATATTTCGATACACTCAAGTACCTGGCTAAAGGCGGGCGTATCGGCAAAGCACAGGGGTTGCTAGGCTCCGTATTATCGATCAAACCGATATTAAATGTAAAAGACGGTGAAATGTCGCCGGTCACAAGAGTACGTTCGGCGGCGGCCGGGATTGCGTATCTGAATAATTATATGAACAGCTTCAAGAATATCGAGGCTGTCAGTGTTGAACATACTACATCAAAGGACAACGCCGATGAACTGGTCAGGCTTTTCGGCGCGAATCACCCCAAAGTCCCTATCCTGCGCTCTACTGTCAGCCCGGTTCTGGGAGTCTACGGCGGGCCTAATGCGCTCGCGGTGACGGTCCTGGAAGCGGAAGGCAAATAAGCAGTGCCGGTAAAAGTCGTTACCGACAGCGCTGCCGACTTGCCGTCTGACATTGTCAAAACACTGGGCATAACGGTAGTACCGGCTTATGTACATATCGGCAACCAGAGCTTCCGCGATGGCGTCGATATCAGTTCTGATGAGCTTTACGACCAACTTGTCCATAGTTCACTGCATATTACTACCGCACAGGCGACTCCGGCAGATTTTTGTAAAGTCTATCAGGATCTTTCTAAAGAAGCCGATGAAATAATCTCGATCCATATGTCAGTGAAATTCAGCGGCACGATCGGCGCCGCGCGGCAGGGCAAGGAACTGGCAAACACAAAAAGCAATATCACGATCATCGATTCCGGCACGATAACGATGGCGCTGGGAATAATCGCAATGTCTGCAGCCAGATTAGCGCAAATCAGTGAGCCGCCTGCGGCGATCATGAATGAAATCCAGGATGCAATGAATAACACGCGCTTACTGGGCACTTTTGACACACTCAAATATGTGGCACGCGGAGGACGTATCGGCAGGGCCAAAGCATTATTAGGCAGTGTCCTCAATGTCAAGCCGATGGTCACGATCCGCAGCGGAGAACTCGCGCCGGTCGGCAATGTCCGCACACGCGCCAAATCGCTGGAAAAACTGTTCGATTTTGTCAATAATACTGCCGATGTACGGGAAGCAGCAGTCCTGCATACTACCACACCGGACGAGGCGCGGATCCTGAAAGACCGTTTGAGCGCAAAAACGGATGCTAAACATCTCTACGCCGCACGGTTGGGGCCGGCGATCGGCGTACACACCGGTCCGGGCACGATGGTCGTGGTGGTAAGAGACCGGGGCTATGCCAGTTCAACCGATACCATCGAATCAACCGCGAAAAAACCATTAATACGGCTGCCCAAATTGAATTTACCTTCTCACCGGTAGGGATAACAACATGCCGGAAATTGATTTTACCTCACTGCGGAAAATCCTGGAAATGGAGCAGAAGAAAGGCTTCTCAGATTCTACCGTATTCGGCGGCCTGGATAAATTCATCAAACAGTGGACGGAAAAAACACTCGAGGCTGTTGCCGCTCCTTCTGTTTTAGTAAAAATCCAGAAACTCGGTCTGAAAAACAGCAGATATGCCGCCAAGACCATAAAAGAACGGCAGGCATGGATCAAGAGCATACTCGACTTCGCCAACGAACTGGAACATGGCAAGAAGGAAAAACCGGCGCCCGTTCGAAAAATCAGCTTCAGTGCGAAGCAAGAAAAGCCAGCTGCCGCAAAACCTAAACCCACCGCATTCATTGCTGGTCAATCACCGGATGTTTCGATCACCACAATAAAAGGAATCAGCACCAGTTTCGCCGCTAAATTCAGCAAGTTGGGTGTGAAAACGATCCGCGACCTGCTTTACTTTTTCCCCAGCCGTCACCTCGATTACAGCCGGATGAAAACAGTTTCCCAGCTGCGTGAAGGACAGGAAGAAACCATTGTTGCCAACGTCTGGGAGGCGAAAATCACGATGCCGGGCGGACGCCGCAGCACCGAGGCAATTGTCGGGGACGAAACCGGGAACGTACGGGCGATGTGGTTCAACAATCCGTACCTGGCCAGAACGCTTGTACCCAATATGAAAATCGTGCTCAGCGGCAAGGTAAGATTATTCAACGGACGGTTTGTCTTCGAATCGCCGGAATGGGAACCGCTGGAAGAAGGCGACCTGATCCACACCGGCAGGCTGGTACCGGTTTATCCTTTGACGGAAGGACTGCATCAGCGCCAGATCCGGAAAATGATCAAGGGTGTAGTCGATCTGTGGGCCGGGCAGATTCCCGAATTCCTGCCGGCGGACGTCAAAGAACAGTGCAAATTGATCGGCCTGCCGCTGGCAATCGCACAAGCCCACTATCCGGACACAATTGAATTGAAAGACAAGGCCAGGGTTAGACTGGCTTTCGATGAACTTTTCTTATTGCAGCTGGGCGTTTTAAGTAAAAAAAGGGACTGGCAGGAAAGTCAACCCGGCACCCCGATTCACATCGATCAGAGGATACTAGATAGTTTCCTGCGATCGCTGCCGTTTAAACTTACCGCGGCCCAGCAGAAGGTATTACGGGAAATATTAAACGATATGCAGAAACCGCAGGCGATGTCCCGCCTGCTACAGGGCGAAGTCGGCAGCGGTAAAACGGTTGTGGCAACGGCAGCGCTCTTGACGGCAGTAGCCGACGGCTATCAGACGGCATTAATGGCGCCGACGGAAATCCTGGCGGAGCAGCACTTTGCCACAATTCACAAACTCCTTTCCGCCGCCGGTCGAATGGAAACAGAAGAAGACCATCTCTATTCTTACTCCGGGATATTGCCCAAACCAGTAACGATCGCGCTGTTGATCGGGGCAATGACCGCCAAAAACAAGCGGGAAATCCACCAGCGGATCGTAAACGGCGAAATCGACATTATCATCGGCACGCACGCCATCATTCAGCAAGACGTGGAGTTTAAAAAGCTGGGCTTTGTCGTGGTGGACGAGCAGCACCGCTTCGGCGTAGCGCAACGCTCGACGCTGCGCCAGAAAGGGACAAATCCCCATGTGCTGGCAATGACAGCCACCCCAATCCCCAGAACGCTCGCTTTGACCATTTACGGCGACCTCGACCTTTCGGTAATCGACGAACTGCCGCCGGGCAGGCAATTAATTAAAACCAAATGGCTGAGGCCCAATCAAACAGACAGCGCTTACAAGTTTATCCGGAAAGAAGTAGCCGAGGGGCACCAGGCCTTTATTATCTGCCCGCTGATCGAGGAATCGGAGTCGGTGCAGGCCAAAGCTGCCACCGCCGAATACGAATACCTCTCACACGATGTTTTCCCAAATCTGCGGATGGGACTTTTACACGGACGGATGGCTTCTAAAGACAAAGAAAAGGTAATGCAGCAATTCCACAATAAGGAACTGGATATCCTGGTTTCCACGCCGGTGATCGAAGTGGGCATCGACGTGCCCAACGCCACAGTGATGATGGTGGAGAGCGCCGACCGTTTCGGGCTGTCGCAATTACACCAGTTCCGGGGACGGGTGGGCAGAGGCCCGGCGCAAAGCTATTGCATCCTGTTGTCGCAAAACCCCTCGGAAGTCGGACTGGAACGGTTGGCGGTGATCGAAACCGTGCACAACGGCTTCAGGCTGGCGGAAGAAGACCTGAGACTCAGAGGACCAGGTGAATTTTTCGGCACCCGGCAGAGCGGATTACCGGATCTGCGTATGGCGAAACTCTCCGATGTCGCGCTGCTGGAACTGGCGCGTAATGAAGCAGAAAGACTCTTCGCCAAAGACCGCC
>PMBW01000093.1:0-5252 GCA_003153075.1 Dehalococcoidia bacterium
GGCAGATTAGCCGACCGGTATGGCGGGCAGGTACTAAGCTCGATAGGTTTAGCCCTGAATGCGTCCGCGCTGATCTGGTTTTCTACTTTAAATCAACAATCTACATACGGCGCGGTTTTGATCAGTCTGGTATTGTTCGGATTGGGCAGTTCATTATTTGGTCCACCTAATATAACTTCTGTGATGGGGTCTGTACCGTCTGAGAAGCGCGGCGTGGCTAACGGCATCAGAATGACNNTGAAAGCCATTAATCACGCCTGTTTGATACTTGGCATTATTACGCTATTTGCGATAATCCCATCGGTACTACGCGGGCCGCGCCAGCGCTCAGCCGTAAAAACACCTGGAAACTGAACCTTGCAGACAGTGGGAAGCGGTTAAACATCGGTAACGGCGCGACTCGACGACCTTATGTAAAATCAGTTTACATTATTGTCCCGGCATTCTGATTCTGGAACAAATATTACATGTCCCGAAAATCAGCACTTAAAACACAAACTTTCCCCTCTGTTATCAAATCTATCTAATCTTGACAATATCAACCAGTACTAGTACAATGTTCTCTAAATCTTGAAGGTAAAATAAATAAAGGAGGAAAAATGAAAAAGAACGTCATTTGGATGGGTTTAAGTATCTTGATCGTATCTGCCTTGATACTTACATCCTGTTCCAAAGCAACCACGACAACGTCTACACTTGCAACGACAACAACCTCTACACAAGTAGCGACTACAACGACGACTTCTACCACCACTGTTACCAAACCCGTAACCACGACGAGTCCCACGATATCCACCGCCCACTGGTGGGACTCTCTCGGCAAACCACAGTATGGCGGCCAGTTAACGGCTTCTCTGAATTCAAACATCGTCCAATTTGACCCTTATCTCACCGGTGGCACATCTGTTATGAATTGCTGGATTGAACAGCTGTGGTGTGATGACTGGTCGTTGAATCCGGCGGTCTTCGCCTACGGCATGACATTCCGTCCGCCCGACTATGTGAAAGGTAACCTGGCGCTAGGCTGGGAAATGCCTGACACCAGTACTTTTATTGTCCATCTTCGCCAGGGGATCCACTGGCAAAACATCGCGCCGGTAAACGGCCGCGAGTTCACTTCAGACGATGTAGTCTGGAATTTTGACCGGATGTATGGGTTGGGCGGTGGTTTCACGAAAGCAAGTCCATTTGCTGTTTCGGATGTCACATCACGCGTGGATCTGACAGCCGTAACCGCCACCGATAAATACACTGTGGTTTTTAGGTGGCGAATTACGAACCCTGAATACATACAAGAGACTATGTTGGACCAGGGCACCGGCTCACAAAATTTTGTAGCAAAAGAAGCTGTTCTGCAATGGGGAGATGTAGGTGATTGGCATCACGCCATCGGTACAGGACCGTATATCTTGAAGGACTATGTCTCTGATGGTTCAGCAACACTGGCCAAGAATCCGGATTATTGGGCTTTTGATGAACGTTATCCCCAGAATAAACTTCCTTATGTCGATAAGGTCACTTTCCTCATTATCACTAACGCTGCGACAAACTTGGCGGCAATGCGCACGGGTAAAATTGATCTTACCGAACAAGTTGCATTGCAAGACGCTCAATCAATGAAAAAAACAAATCCTGAAATTGTACAACTTTCTGTGCCCCAAAGTGCGAACGGTATCTCCTTTAGGGTCGACCAGCCGCCTTTTAACGACATCAATGTCCGCAGGGCAATGCAAATGGCTATCGACCTGCCTACTCTTGCCAGCACTTTCTATAGCGGCACAGTTTCGGCAGTTCCTGATACTTTAACTTCTTACTTCATGACCGGTTGGGGTTATCCTTACGAACAGTGGTCGCAATCCCTGAAAGATGAATACAAGTACGACCCGGCTGCAGCCAAGAAACTTCTATCGGCTGCCGGTTATCCCAATGGTTTTAAAACCAATGTTGTAGCGGATAGCACTAAAGATATGGATTTAATGCAGATAGTTGCGTCCAACCTCAGTGCGATCGGAGTTACCATGGAAATTCGTCCCATGGATGCTGCTTCCTGGGTTACGTTCGTTTTACGCGGTCATAAAGAGGACGCAATGGCTTTCCGCTCCGGCGGGCCGCTTGGTAACTCCTATTCACCCATCAGGATGCTGCAGCTTTTTAGAACCGGTTACCCGGCTGATTTCGGTATGGTCAGTGATCCTGTGTTCGATGCTTTTTATCCGGCGGCAATGAATGCTTCCAGCGTCGATGCAATTAAGAAAATAGTCGCTGATGCCAATAAAATGGTTGCCGAACAGCATTACGCTCTGTCATTATTACAACCGAACCTCTTCTCGTTATACCAACCGTGGCTGAAGGGTTACAATGCGCAAACCTATGCCCTTTCCAATGTTGCCGGTTTCTATACCGCGCGGTATTGGGTAGATAGCGGTGTAAAGAAATCCCTTGGACATTAATAACTAAACATAGACAAAAATAATAGTAAAAAAGCAAAGACCTCTCATGCGGGAGGTCTTTGCTTTTCCCTCTGTTACAACCCATTTTCTCTATGATATACTCAATTACAATAGTATTCTGGTGTATGTAGTGTTCCGAAATATTTGATATACACAGGAAGGTGTAGAATTGAAAAAGACAACGCTGCTGCGTCGAGCTTTGAAACAACAACGGGTTTTAAGCATACCTGCGGCTCACGACTGTCTATCAGCCAGGATTATTGAAGCGGTAGGATTTAAAGCGGTCTTGCTGGCATCAAGCATGACCGGCGATGCCCAATTCGGCCTGCCGTCTATCGGACTAACAACCGCGACGGAAGTGGTGAATCTCGCCGCATATATCGCTAATTCTATCGATATTCCGTTGATCGTAGAGGCCGAAGATGGATTTGGCGGTGCGCTGGCTGCTTATCGTTCTACCCTGTCTTTCATTAAAGCCGGAGTTGCCGGCATTGTCATCAGCGATCGTAAACATCTCATGCGGGCAAGAGACCCGCATAATCTTGTTGAAGTGCTGCCGCGTGGTGAGTATTTGGGTAAGATGGGAGCCATCCTGGAAGCGCGGGATGAACAGGACAAGGATTTCGTTATCATTTCCCGCATTGATGCCGGTGCGGTCATCGGCGATAAAGAATTGATTGCCCGGGCGAAAGCCTGCTCGAAATTAGGTGTCGATATCATCCAGCCGCAAACTCCGCCGCCGCAAGCAAAGTTCAAAGAAAAGGATAAAGAAGGACTGCGGAAATTATTCAAAGCAATGGGTGCGCCGGAAGTGATGATCTGGGGTATGGGGCCGCATGGTTTTACCGCGAAAGATTGCGGGGAAATCGGCGCTAAAATGTGGGTACCGAAATATTCGCCCCGCAGCGCTGTCGTCGATGCTCTTTTCTCGGTTTATCAGCAGGTCTACGACACCGGTGATTACACTCCCGACCGGGGACCGGCTGCGTTGGAGAACACGAGAAGACTGAAAGGAAATGATTTCTGGTTGGAACTGGAAAATAAATACGTGCCGTGAAAAGATATATCTTATATCTTCGGGAATAATCTGATCTTGGCGGGAATAAAAAAGGAGCGGAAACATGAAATACCGGAAATTTGGAAAATTGGATTGGCAAGCTTCAGCGCTGGGATTCGGGGCCATGCGGCTACCGGTAACTGACAGCGACCACAGTCACGTCGATGAGACTGAAGTAATTAAAATGATGCATTATGCCTTTGACCACGGGGTGAATTATGTTGATTCGGCGTATGGCTATCACAGAGGAAACAGCGAAAACGTTATCGGTAAAGCGCTGCAAGATGGTTACCGTAGTAAAGTAAAAATAGCGACGAAACTACCGTGCCATCTGGTTAACTCGACCGCGGACTTTGACCGCGATTTAAATGAGCAATTAAAAAGATTGCAAACCGAACAGATCGATTTCTATTTATTGCACCATCTGAATCGACTGGTCTGGCCGAAAATGGTCAAACTAGGTATATTACAATGGGCAGACAAAGCTATTGCTGATGGCCGTATTGCTTATTTCGGATTCTCATTCCACGATAACTATGATCTTTGTAAGGAAATAATCGATGCGTATGATAACTGGACGGTATGCCAGATCCAATATAACTATATGGATGAGAATTTTCAGGCCGGCACGAAGGGTCTGAAGTATGCTCATGAAAAAGGTTTAGCCGTGGTCGTCATGGAACCGCTGCGCGGAGGACGGCTGACTGTCCCCCCGGAAAACATCCAGAAAATCTGGGCAACCGCTAAAACCCAAAGAACTCCCCAGGAGTGGGGATTACGCTGGGTCTGGAACCATCCGGAAGTATCTGTTGTCCTCAGCGGTATGAGCAAAATGGAACAAGTAATTGAGAACGTCGCTTTCGCCGAGCATTCTCAACCTTATAACCTGACCGCGGATGAATTAAAGTTGATCGAACGTGTCAGGGACACTTATCGCTCCTTGGGGCCGATCGACTGTACCGGCTGCCGCTATTGCATGCCCTGCCCCAACGGCGTTGATATCCCGCGCATCTTCGGGTGGTACAACGAGGCATTGGTTTATAGTTCTCCACAAAGATTACGCATGTACTACAAAGACCCTAATATGATACTGCAGGAAGAACGCGTGGAAAATTGTATAAAATGCGAGATTTGCATGGAAAAATGCCCGCAGAATTTACAGATACCGGAGTTGCTGGAGAGCGCCCATGCATTCCTGACAGAGAAAGCGTGACCCGGGTTACGAGTCTGTTATTATGTAGTAACATCTCGAAAAAGCGGATTAAAATAGGGAGCGGACAAAATGGATTATCGAAAATTCGGCAAAGTGGATTGGAAAGCATCGGCGCTGGGGTTCGGGACGATGCGCCTGCCGGTGAAGAGCGCTGACTGGGGCGANNCATGCGGGCAAAGCGGATGTTGTCATCGGCAAGGCGCTGCAGGACGGCTATGCAAAAAAAGTAAAAGTGGCTACCAAACTGCCTTGCCCGGATATCACATCTGCTGCCGATTTCGACCGATGTTTCAATGAACAGTTGAAGAAGTTACACACCGAGAGAATTGACTTCTATTTACTGCACCATCTGAATAAAGCAAATTGGAACAAAATGCGCGGCCTCGGGGTTTTGGAGTGGGCAGATAAAAAGATCGCGGAAGGGTATATCGGCAATTTCGGGTTCTCTTTCCACGATAGCTTTGAATTATTGCAGGAAATAATAAACGGTTATAACAACTGGACGGTCTGCCAGATTCAATACAACTATATG
>PMBW01000093.1:5284-7811 GCA_003153075.1 Dehalococcoidia bacterium
GAAGCCCCGGTAAAAAGATCTCCCCAGGAATGGGCCTTACGCTGGGTCTGGAATCACCCGCAGGTCGCTGTTACTCTCAGCGGCATGAGTCAGATGCAGCATGTGGTAGAAAATATTGCGTCTGCCGCGCATTCCCAACCGCATAATTTAACCGCCGATGAATTAAAGATAATCGAACGGGCCAGAGATGCTTACACAGCATCCGGCCCTGTCGACTGTACCGGCTGCCGTTATTGTATGCCCTGCCCTAACGGTGTGGACATCCCGCGGATCTTCAGCATGTACAATGAAGCGGTGATCTATAACGCGCCGGAAAAACCGCGCAAGACCTATTGCAGCCCAAGGAATTTTAGAGAAGAGCAGCGCGCCGATAAATGTATTAAGTGCGGGGATTGCCTGGAAAAGTGCCCCCAAAAATTACCGGTTACAGAGATGCTGGAGAAAGCGCACGCATTTTTGACTTCAAAATAATACCCACATCTTGCGGGGTTGTAAAAGCAAAGCAAGGTCTGGGGTATTCACCCTGCTGAATCGCAGTTTGGGCAAATAGTACCCGTTTACTTGGCGTAAATGATCGTTTCCCGCGGGTTGGCGGATTTTACCTTATACTGGGGGGCGCTGAAAGGCGAATAAGCTGTACCTAGACATAATCCGTCTTTGAATATTTCCAGGCCGCTACCGCATTGTTTGCATATCCGTTCGCGGGGATTAGTAAGCGCCCAGCCGCAATAACGCGTGCCGCAATTCGGGCAGATACCTTTCATCGTGCTCATTTTTATTTACCTTCCAGCTAATCCGGTTATACGGCAACTTTTTTGCAGTATTACTCGCTTTTTTGTTTTTCCAGTTCCCTTTTCAGTTCCTTGATTTTTTTTGCTTCCGACAGCAATTCGTGCATAGAGACTTCCAACGACTTAACCTTCATCATCAAATCCAATTTATGCGCCTCAAATCCTTCGTGCCAGGCAGTATAAAGGGGATTTGTTTCCGGTTCACCGGTTAACCAATCGGTATATTTCTCTTCATAGGGACATTGACCCATTTCATTTCCTTTATTTGGTTAGTTATTTAATTAGCTGTTCGTGTTTTACCGTACTAAAAATAAGAAACCGACTGAATTATTTAATCAAGTCGGTTTCACTACTGGCTCCTTACCGCCCAAGTGACCAAAATACAGGCGGCAATTCATCGCTTCCTGAGAATAGGTTTATTTTTTTCCCGTATTCTTATAACTGCGTCCTTTGTTTTTCCAGTTCCCTTCTTAATTCCTTTAACTTCCTGATTTCTTCAGCCAGGTCGGCGATGTGCGCTTCAAGGTATTGTACTTTGACGAGCAGCTCCAGTTTATGAGCTTCATACCCCTCGTGCCATGCTGTATAAAGTGTATTTGCTTCTGTTTCGCCTGATAACCAGTCAGTAATTTTCTCCGGATATGGACATTGAGGCATTTTAACTCCTTAACTTCCGGAATCTTCGTCGCTTATTTTTTCCCTATAAAATAAAAAACCGACCCTAATTCCTTATAGGATCGGTTTCACTATTTACTCCCCGTTATCCAAGTGACCAAATTACGGATAGCGGTTCAACGCTTTACCTAACAATATGTAATTTACCATTCACGCCAAATCCGCACAACAACCTTAAGGATGATATTTACCAAACAAAAGGACTAGTCCTTTGTTAGCAGCACAACTGGATAGATATGTCTAAGTAACAAATACAGAGGCCGGAGTTACCCGGCCTCTGTCGGTGATACGTAAACAATAGGAAAAAACTAATGCCCCATTTTCTTCTTGAGGTCATGGTCTATCCAGAAACGCGCAGGATAGAAGAAGAGCAGTTGGGGACTTCCGGCCGGGGAACAAACCGACCCAAATTGACCGTGATAACCCTTGAACCACGGTTGATGTAATGAATATTGCATAGGTTTCAGCAAAGATATCGCATAATGCTGCCGGGCAATACGTTCGTTCGCGTCTTTCATAACCTGCTTTAACTCGGCGTCGGTTTTCGCCGCTGAAGCTTTCGGTTGGAAAGCATCAAAAACAGGATCGCTTACCATCAGATGATTAGAGGAGTATCCGGTGTGCAGCCGGCTGAGCTGCCGGATCGGTTCATATGCATGTCCAAATGGACTCACCGCAGTATAAGCCAATTGATCGTGCTTGCGGTGGGTAACCACAAAATCGACCCAGTCCGTAGATTCCATGGGTCGGATTTCCATGTCGATTCCGATATCGGCAAAATATGATTTCACGATCGGTAGCAGGTTCATATCGGCGGAGGAATTAGCCACGATGTTTGTCTTAAAACCGTTGGGATAACCGGCTTCGGCCAGGAGCTTTTTGGCTGCCGCCGGATTATAGGCATACTCGTTTTTCAATTCTTGTGGCCACTGTTCATAGGGGAAACCCCACCCTGTCAGTTCCCGTCCGGTTAATGTCGAAGGATATGGCTCAACCGTGCCTTTATAGTAATCCCTAGCAATGCCCGGGAGGTCGATTGCCATCTGCATCGCCTTGCGGAC
>PMBW01000262.1 GCA_003153075.1 Dehalococcoidia bacterium
TTGTATTTCTTCCCGCTTCCGCATGGACAAGGGTCATTTCTGCTTACTTTAGGAGCTGCATCGATCGGGCTATACTTGACGGCTTTATCAAAAACAGCCGTAGTTCTCAAAGAGTGGTTTTTAGTAACTCTTACCAGACGATAGATATAAGCATCTTGAATAAGTTGTCCATTAATAACATTATTTGAAAATCTTATGCCACTTATGCCTGGGCCAGTATCAANNGACATCATCTAATGAAAATGCGATATCGCCAATGCCTGATAGCATATCTTGAACTTTTTCGTATGCAGCTTTTGGGCCTTGTGAAATAATGGTGGGAAATGACAACAATAATTTCCAATTTTGATTGTCCGGGAAATATAACCATAGAGCAGCATCTACAACAATACTTTCTGTATCTAATAGCTGTATTAGTCTTTCCCCGCTCTTTATTAATTTTTCATCTAGAGATGAAATTACCATCTTTTCTTAATCCACGACAAGATTCCTACTTTTCTGGTTGAACAAGCAGAATAAAAATCCTTTGCCTGTGAATATGATATCCCTGTTTCATACCTGACATCTACTTTCCAATCTTTTACCATAGCCCAGTTTAGTTCTAATGGTTTATTGGTTTCCATTTCGTCGTTTAGTTCTTTTCTTATACCGGCTATACCAATTAATTGTTCCAGGTCATGATTCCATGCGCGATTAGCTAAATCCTTATTCGGAAACTCAAACTTCTTTGTATGTTTTGCGATACAAGCTTTAATAGCACATTCAACAGAATATCCCGCCAAATAATATGCTCCTGAACAATATCCAGATTTCAATAGAGTTAACGACTCTTGTTGCCTAACTCTTGATAGTTTTTGCAGATCAATCCTATTCACAAAATAACGAATATCCCTTTTTATCTTGTATCGAACTTATTATACTCTTCACATGATTATAATGCTACTATCATGTATTTAATAACAAAAAGGGGAGGGTCACTTCAACTGCCCTCCCCCTTCTCTATTCATTCTTTTACCCCAGCGTTAATTGACTTGCGCCCAGCCCTGCTGTTCGGTGCGGTTNNATGTTAAATTGGATATGGTATATCCCCTGGGCTTCGGTAGCCCGCAGGACAGCCATCAGGTTATCAATGTCACGTTCGGTGGCGACCATCTGCGGACTCAATCTCAGGTTCAACGGCCCGCCCAGCGCGAACCGGTGTGTCGGCAGCTTAGCCGCTGATTTTATCACCGCGGTCGGACCGTTTTTGTCCACACCCTGCACGGGCGACATCGTATCAGCCAGCGGCAAAGGAGAGATGTGTCCATTCGGTAAACTGCCGACATTATGCCCATAAGCAACAGTATTTGACCCGGTGGTCATTGCGCCGACATAACGTCCGCCCCAGCGCGGCAGGAGTTCTTTCTGGGTGTTGATCCAATCAACGCTGTCAGCCCAAGTATCCATCACGAAAGCGGCCCATTCATCGGCGTAATCATCATCATTACCGTATTTCGGCACGTCGTTAATACAGAGCTGCCGTAAATTATCGTAGCCTTTCCAATCGGCTTTAATCGCCTTGATCAGTTCATCCCAGGTAATCTTCTTTTCGCGGAAGATCAATCTGTCGATAACACCCAAAGAATCGGCGGTATCAGCCAGACCGGCCAAAAAGAGTCCGTAGGTTGTGAACCAGGCGCCGCCCTGGGTGATATCGATGCCCTTCTGCAGCGGCCCCTCGGATAAAGATGAACTGAATGGCGCCGGATACCAGGCGGATTGATTCTCTTTGAGCGCTTTCGAACCTTTGACCAGGTAGGTCATCCAGTAAAAAACCTGCTCGCGGAAGGCTTTGCGTACCGCCTCCATCGATTCGAAGGTGCGCGGATCGCCAGTCAAAGGACCAATCTGTTTGCCGCACAACGCGCATTTGCCGTTGTGCACCACCAGTTCCATGATCTTGGCAACGACATTGACCCCTTCAAACAGGTTACCCATCGTAATATGCGGTAGGTTAGTCTCAGTGCAGCCCAGCAGGGAATATTCCCGCCAGTCCTCAATAGACAATTCCGGGTAGCCTTTTGCCAAGAGTTGAATACCTTTCTTATCGCCGAAAAACTTCGGCTTGCCGCGTCCCAAGCGGACGACTTCGGCGGCTTTGCGGAGGTATTTGTCCGGGGTGCCTGCCCAGATCCTCATGCCGGTTTCCGGCAGTAAAACCCCCAATTCCTCATCGGCTTCCAAACAAAGAGTAGTGACCTCATTGCAGGCATCCTTACCGTCGCGGGTTTGCCCGCCGATGGTCAGGTTATTACCTAATCCCATTCCAGTCAGGATTTTCACGGATTCATAGCTGCGCAAGCCGGTGCCGTTGGTCCGGATCCAGAACATTTCCAATAGCTCCAATGCCTGATCGTGGGTCATGGACTTTTCGTCGAGCACCGATTTCTTGTAGAACGGATACATGTACTGGTCAAAACGGCCGAAGCAATGCACAGCGGAGGACAGCTCGCTGGTAATAATGACATGGATCATCCACACGGATTGTACGGCTTCCCACCAGTTGCGGGCGGGATTGGCGGGGACCTGGGCGCAGACTTCGGCGATACGCTCCAGTTCTTGCTTCCTTTTGGGATCAGTTTCTTTGACGGCTTTTTGCGCTGCCAGGTCGGCATAACGCTGGGCGTAAGCGATTGCCGCGTCAAGGGAAATCAGGACCGCCTTGTAGAAATCCTTCTTTTCCTGAACGCTGTAATGGTCGTATGGCTGGTCGACTTCAGCCAGGTAATGTTCGACTTCAGCGCGGATGCCTTTCAGACCCTTATATAAAACCTTCTCGTAGTTGGCCATTTGGTGCCCGATGTCCCCGCTCATCTGCCAATCGGCGATGTCCGGGATGTGCGGGCAGGACGAAACAGTGGGATAGGCTTTTTCCTTAAGCTCATCATCAACTTTGGCGAGGTTGTCATCGAGCAGTAATTTCTTGTCCTTGAAGAACGGGATGATCGACTCGCGCAGCTCTTTGCGCTCGGCGGGGGAAATAATATGGCGGTCGAAGGGGCGGATCTGCGGATCTTTGACCGGGTCGTCCAGTTCCTGCGCCAGCCAGCGGGTCGCCACGCTGCCGATAGTCGAACCGCGGACTTTGCTGTTGATATTGCCGACAATCAGTTCATCGTCCCCGATGAAAACGGTCTTGTCCTTTAGATAGGTCTCGAGGAAACGGGCGCGTTGAATGATACGCGGCTCATCCTTGTAAGCGTCAAACAACTTCATCTCGGTGCGCACGCGCTCCAGGCAAACTTCCGGCGTCCGGATGGCGTCATTCCGCAATTTTTTGACATGTTCAGATGTGGCCGGCACAAACAATTCCTGCCAGCTGCCGATGTTTTTGGTCTCTTTATCACCATGCGCGATAGCCATTTTGCACCCCTTTAAGCACTTGCTTTAATCTATCTTACCAATATTGGCAGACGCGGCGCATATCCACAATGACATTAGTCACAATGCGCCAGGAGGTTTCTTCCAAGTTAGAAAGTCCGGGGATATTCGTATTCGTTTTTTTGGAAGGGTAAAAATTTTTGGGCGGTAATTTTAAAGGCCGAGGCTAAAACAAGGCTTTGCAGTTTCCATAACGTAAATGGAATTAATTTATTGAAGCTTATTCGTTTTTCAGCTAATTTTTTGGGCTTCACGCTTAAGTGAGGCTGATTCGTTTTTTGGGTGATGTTTTCACTCATTATGCCTGGTTGAGGCCGGGTCGTTTTTTCGGGTATTTCCCTGGTTTGTTTTGAGTTCATTTTCCCTCCTCTAAAATCTTTCCCACAACGGAACTAACGAACAGGGAAAGAGATTCCTGATCTGAAGGGCATACATTTTGACTGCGGTATATTCCCTCCAAACTGATAGCACAGGCAGGGACGCCTGTGCCACTAGAAAAACAATAGGGGCACGCCACCCCACCCTGGGATTGCTTCGTTCCTCGCAATGACAACAGCGGGACGGTATACACCAGCCGCGAAGGAACCAGATTTATCCAACGATATTGTAAGGCCGAGATATAGGAAATGGCAATAGAAAGTTGTCACATATACTTGTGGCGTCCGAAAATGACAATCTGGAATTATTGATATGGATTCCTCCGGCACTTCCTTTTGGACAATAATAGAAATGTGGGATCAATGACGATCAGGTCGTACATTTGCATCGAACGGCAACGCAAAGTATCTCCGGTTTTAAACCTACGAGGAATGACAAACGGTGTAATCATTGTCGGGCTTAACATGGCAATCCAGAAGATACATTTACTTCGTAAAGTACTGCACAGATCGAAATCTACAGGCTCAGAACTCATAACTCACAACTGTCCCTGTCATTGACATCTGATGTGTCTTCATTATAAAATCGGGCAACCAACTTTTTACACATGCTTACACATATTCAGAAATTAACCGGCAAAATTCGAAGGAGATTTGAATGGAGAAGAAAGCCTCAAACTGGTGGGATAAACTGGGCACGCCGCAATACGGCGATGAGATGGTGATCAGGATCAACCGGGACGTTGTGAATTTCGACCCTTATTTCACGGAAGGATTGACCGGCATCTACGGCGCATGGCTGGAGCGGCTGGTGGCGGATGACTGGACGGTCGACCCCGAAGAATGGGATTACCAGATCGCCTGGCACCCAGCCAAATACCAGAAAGGAAACCTGGCGGAAAGCATTGAGTTCCCGGACCCCACCACCCATGTTGTGCATCTGCGTAAAGGAGTGCACTGGCAGAATTTACCGCCGTCAAAAGGCCGCGAGTTTACTGCTGACGATGTGCTGTTCCACTATCACCGGATATACGGCCTGGGCGGCGGTTTTTTGCAAGCCAGCCCGTACCGCGCGACAGACATCCGGTTTCAAGATCTGATTTCGATATCCGCGCCGGATAAATATACGGTGGTCTTTAAATTCAAGACACCCAATCCTGATTTCATTATGGAGACACTGCATAACGTCGGCCTGGCGCAATGCCTGGAAAACCCCGATGTCGTGAAAAAATACGGGGACATGCGAGACTGGCATCATGCTGTCGGCACCGGGCCTTATATATTAAAAGAATTCGCTGCAGGTAAGTACGCCTCCCTGCTGAAGAACCCTGATTACTGGGCCCACGATGAGCGGCACCCGGAGAACAAGTTGCCTTACGCGGATAAACTCAAGCTGCTGATCATGCTGGATGAAAACGAAGCGATCGAAGCGATGAGCCAGGGCAAGATCGATGTGATGAACCAGATCTCCTTCAAGGGGGCACAGTCAATCGCGAAAACAAACCCGGAAATAATCCAGATCGCCACGCCCGGGTCGCCCACCGTTTCGATACAGCCGCGCAACGATAAACCGCCCTACAATGACATCAGGGTGCGCATGGCGCTGCAGATGGCGATCGACCTGCCGGCCATCGCAAAAAAGCATTACAACGGTTCCGTGGAGCCCTATCCTTCGACACTGACCGCGACCAAATACATGAAAGGCTGGGGATTCCCCTACGAGGATTGGCCGCAAGCACTAAAGGACGAGTATGCCTATAACCCGGCAAGAGCCAAACAATTGCTGGCGGA
>PMBW01000291.1 GCA_003153075.1 Dehalococcoidia bacterium
TTCGTCGGCATGAACGATTCGGGCGGCGCGCGTTTGCAGGAAGGCATGGACACGCTGGAAGCCTACGGCTGGGCTTTCCGTTCGCAAATCCTGGCCTCCGGCGTCATTCCCCAGATCGCTATCCTGATGGGACCCTGCCTGGGCGGTCAGGCTTATCATCCGGTGATGCAGGACTTCGTAATTCAATGTAAAGACACCGGCTTCATGGGGATTGCCGGTCCGGCTTTTGTGCAAACCCAACTGGGTGAAAAAATCAGTCTGGAAGACCTGTCCGGCTATAAAGCCCACGCAGTAAAATCCGGCTGCACGCACATCGTGGCAGCCGATGAAAAAGATGCCCTCGAGAAAACCAAAGCGCTGCTGGCTTTACTGCCTACCAACAATGCTGAAAAAGCGCCTTTGCTGGCGACCAAAGATGACCCGGAACGGCTGTGCCCGGAACTCGATACAATTATCCCCGACAAGCCTACCGCTCCTTATAACATGCAGAAAGTAATCAAAGCAATCGTCGATGACGGTATGTTCTATGAGATCATGGCTCTGCATGCCACCAGCGTGATCATCGGTTTCGCCCGTTTCAACGGACGCACCGTCGGTATCTTCGCCAACCAACCGATGCAGGCTGCCGGTGTCATCACAATCGATGCCGCGGACAAGGCAGCCAGATTCATCCGTTTCTGCGACCTGTTTAACATCCCGGTAGTTGCCCTCGGGGACTGCCCCGGTTACATGATCGGTTCGGACCAGGATTGGAAAGGTATCTTGCGTCACGGCGCCAAACTGCTGTTCGCCTGGGCAGATGCCACCGTTCCCACAATTTCCATCATGCTGCGCAAATCATATGCCGGCGCGCACTTCGGCATGCTGGACAAATCGATCGGCGCTGATTTTGTCGTAGCCTGGCCGACGGCTAGAATCACCATTGTCGGCGCGGAAACTGCTGCCAGCGTCATCTTCGCCAGGGAAATCCGTGATGCCAAAAACCCGGAAGAAATGAAAGCGCAGCGTATTAAGGAATATAGCGACCTCTATGAGAACGCCTATGTTGCCGCAGACCGTAACTGCGTGGACGAGATCATCATGCCGCACGACACCCGCAAGATGATCAACAGATTACTTGATATACTCGAAGAAAAGAATAAAAATAACAAGGCATTCAATCGTAGAGTCTGGCGTAAGTACGCGAATATCAATTTGTAGCTAATAGCATTCAGCTATCAGCGGTCAGCTAAATAATTTGGGCTGGCCGCTGGCAGCTACTCTTTCCTACAATTAGCGAGGGAGCCAAAGACTGGGTATTTCACAATGAAAGATTTCCGGAAACTCAGTGTCTGGGAAAAAGCTTATTCTCTAGCGGTAGAGATATATAAAATAACAGCCGGTTTCCCGAAGAGTGAGATATTTGGACTCACCTCACAAATCAGACGAGCTTGCAGTTCAATACCGGCTAATATCGCAGAAGGCTGCGGAAGAGATGGGGAAGTTGACTTCGCCCGTTTCCTGCAGATCGCCCTGGGGTCGGCAAGCGAATTGGAATATCATCTTTTGTTGGCCCATGACCTCAATTTGATAAACGATACCAGCTATGATAATCTAAACAGTCGGGTAATAGAAATTAAGCGTATGCTTGCCTCATTAATCCAAAAGCTGAGAGCTGACAGCTGATCGCTGATCACTTTTTAAGGAGTACTACCATCGAAATAATACCGGCCGTAGATCTAAAGGGCGGCAGATGTGTCCGCCTTTACCAGGGTGATTATAACCAAGTAACGCAGTTTTCCGACGACCCGCTGGATGTGGCTCTAAAATGGCAAGCGATGGGCGCTTCCCGTTTACACGTGGTCGACCTGGACGGCGCGGCCAGCGGTCAGATCGGTAATATGGAGATCATCCAGAACATCGCCAGCGCGATGCTGATACCCACCCAATTGGGCGGCGGGATGCGCGACATCGAAACGATCCAGAAAATTCTGACGATGGGGATCGAACGGGTGATTATCGGCACCAGCGCGGTGGAAGACCCGCAACTGGTGGCAGAAGCCTGCAAGCGGTTTAACGACTACATTATCATCAGCATCGACTCAAGAGACGGGTTTGTATCCACCAACGGCTGGGTGAGAGAAACCCATCAGACGACGGTCCAGTTCGCAGAAAAGATGGTTAAGCTGGGCGCGCGCCGGTTTATTTTCACTGATATTGTGCGTGACGGCACGTTGACCGAGCCTAATTTTACCGCCATTGCGGAACTGGTGCACAGCACGAAAGTGCCGGTGATCGCCGCCGGGGGTATCAGTTCTATATTGCATCTCAAGATGCTGAAACAGCTCGGCGTAGAGGGCGCGATCGTCGGTAAGGCGCTGTATACCGGCGATATCAAGTTGAAAGAAGCGATCGCGGAGTTGAATAAATAGTGGCTTGATAATTCTCCCTCGATCCCTCCTTAAAAAGGAGGGATGATAAATTAGACTAATTTTTCATTTCAAAATATCATCCCCTTACTCCCGTTTTATTGACAATATTCACTGTTTATGTTATTTTAGCTTTGATGATGAGACAAACGCTCGCCCTCACACTTACCGTCACATACTCGGGGAACTGAGTGGGTTTGTCTCTGTTTGCGCGGAGGCCGTCCACACAGGGCGGCTTTTTCATTATTGAGCTGAATACTGACGGCTGAGGGCTGAATGCTAGACCGAGGAACTGAACATGATTGATAAGTATAATCCGAAAGAAATCGAGCTGAAATGGCAGAAAATTTGGGAAGAGGAAAAGCTCTACGAAGTAAAAGAGGACAGCCATAAACCCAAGTGGTACGCCCTGACGATGTTCCCATACACATCAGGTGACCTGCACATCGGGCATTGGTACGCTATGGCTCCCTCCGATGTTTATGCCCGTTTTAAGCGGCTACAGGGCTTCAACGTGCTGCATCCCATCGGATTCGACTCCTTCGGGCTGCCGGCAGAAAACGCCGCCATTAAAAAAGGCATCCACCCCAAGACCTGGACTTATCAGAACATCGATAACATGCGCAAACAGCTGAAGACGATGGGTTCGATGTACGATTGGAGCCGCGAGGTTATCACCTGCGACCCGGAATACTACAAGTGGACGCAGTGGTTTTTCGTTAAGCTCTTCGAGCATGATCTGGCTTACAGAAGCAAGTCACCGGTGAACTGGTGCCCGAAATGCCAGGTGGTGCTGGCCAACGAACAGGTGGAAAACGGCCTGTGCTGGCGCTGCGAAACCCCGGTCGTCAAACGCGACCTGGAGCAATGGCTTTTCCGCATCACCAAATACGCCGACGAACTGATGGAACACAAGGACATCGATTGGCCGGAGCGCATCCAGACGATGCAGCGGAACTGGGTCGGCAAGAGCTACGGCACGGAGATTTCCTTCGGGCTGGAGCAGCACGGCGTCGCAGAGAAAGAAATCAAGGTCTTCACGACCCGCCCGGATACTGTTTTCGGCGTCACTTTCATGGTTTTAGCGCCGGAACATCCGCTGGTGGCAAAGATCACTACCCATGATAAAAAAGCGGAGGTCGACGCCTACGTGTCGCGCACCCGCCGCTTTACCGATATCGAGCGCCTATCCACCGAAAAGGAAAAGGATGGAGTCTTTACCGGCGCGTACGTCACTAACAAACTCACCGGCGACAAAGTCCCCGTCTGGATCGCCGATTACGTTTTAGCTAGTTACGGCACCGGCGCGGTAATGGCCGTGCCCGCGCATGATGAGCGCGATTTCGCTTTCGCGAAGAAATATAACATCCCGATCAAGGTTGTCATTGCCGGTCCGGAATGGAAAGGCGGAGAACTGGAAGCGGCCTATATTGAAGACGGCACGATGATCAATTCCGGGCAATTCAATGGCCTGAACAACCGCGAAGGTATTAAAGCAGTCACCGCACATCTGGAACAGAAAGGCTGGGGCAAGGGCACCATCAGCTACCGTATGCGCGACTGGCTGATCTCCCGCCAGCGNNTACTGGGGCGCGCCCATCCCGATGATACACTGCCCCAAGGACGGCATTGTGCCTGTGCCGGAGAAAGACCTGCCGGTTTTACTACCGGAAGAAGCGGAATTCCGCCCGACCGGAGAATCACCGCTGAAATATAATGAAAAATTCGTTAATACGACCTGCCCGAAATGCGGCGGCTCGGCCAAACGTGAGACGGATACGATCGACGGATTCCTGTGCTCCTG
>PMBW01000116.1 GCA_003153075.1 Dehalococcoidia bacterium
GTTCCCTTCCTGGATCAGGTCCAGCAAGGACATGCCGTGGCCGATGTTTTTCTTGGCGACACTGACGACCAGTCTTAAATTGCCTTCGGCCAGATAATCGGTGGCAGCTTTTTCCGCCTTCTGCAAACCCGCGATATATTCGCCGAGGTAAACCTCGTGGGTATTCAATTTATCGATAAATTTTTGGTCGGTCACCAGACCGGGAATACCTGCCAGTGTGGTTTTAGAGCCAATAGCGATCAGGACTTTATCCGGAAGCAGCGCGATTTCAACTGAAAGCGCAATCAGGCGCGATTCAACCGGTTGGGGAGGCAACGTCAATTTGTCTGCGATATTTTGCACCATTAAGGGGTCGATTACACCGTCGATCGCAGCCCTGAATTTTTCATCGGTGATCGTCCGTTGAAAACCGGTGTTTTCCGGAATACCGACGTTTTCCTGCAATTTCTGGATAATCTCCCATGATTGTCCGAGATCCTTGATAATTTCCAGGAAAATCTGGCTGGCAGCTGCATGTTTACCATCTATTTCGAGCCCGAGTTTAACCGCAGACACGCGTTTTCCGATTTCAATCCGACGGGCTGTCATTTTTTCATCCTTGGCGGTAAGCAGCGGCACTCGCCCAATTTCATGGAGGTATAGGCGTACAGGATCTTCATCTACAAATTGAGCATCAACATCGTGGGTTTCCGATGCTGGTTCTTCGGGTTCAATATCCTCGGCGGCCAGCTCTATTTCCAGCAGCGCCTCTTCCTGAGGAGCAGCTTCCGGTTCTTTCAAGACATCTATTTCGAAGTCTTGCGAGGTATCAGTCAGTGTATTGACGGCCATTTTCTCACCTTCCTGTTTGCGCTGGGGGACTTCTTTGCCGGAACCAAAAATGGTTACATAGTATTAACGGCCAGGGGTCTGCCGCTTTTTTCTTCTGGCATTATTTTTGGCTTTAGCCAGATAGGCATCGCGTTTTGACATGAACCGCTGACGGGCACGATAAGTCTTTAGTATACCGCTGGTCTGAACCATTTTCTGGAAGCGGCGCAGCAGCGACTCCTGGGACTCTCCCGCATGCAATGTTACATCGAAGGGCATTTTGAACCATCCTTTCCCTTAATGAAGGAACTATATTTCAACCTAAAGAGATATGGGGAAATAAGGCCGCGGCCGAATGCAGTAAAATAGCTCCGGTTTGTAGAGCAGGTGATATCAGGAATGTATACTTGCTACCAGGTTCGGGAGCTGCTATCCTGACGTTGCGTTTTTCTTTTTGCCCGGCAAACGGGACAACGCCTGGGCTCCTCGGTAAAACCTTTGGCACGAAAGAACTCCTGTTCTCCCGTACTGAATGTGAAGGTTGTCCGGCAATCGGAGCATGTGATTGATTTGGCTTGATAACTCATCGGTTGACCTCGTCGCGTTAATAACTGGATGGAGTTTAGTCACCGAATACTTGAGATGAATCTTTAGTGCGGAAAAATTGAGAAGAAGATACAGGAAAAGCAGGAATGACCAATATTTATTAATAATATTATACTCTGAATCAGTGAAAAAGACAAATCGGAGTTACCAGTAAACAGTTATGAGTTTTGAGTAAGTAGTGCGTATTTTTAAATTATAGTTTAAAGCTGGATGATTAAAGCAATGACCGTTAGCGGAACGAGAAAGGGGAAGCCGCCTTAATCGGCTTCCCCTTTCTCGTTCAAATTTTTATGTCACGAAATTACGCGATACTAACGCCGCTTCGCAAAAAGTACCACACCGGTCAGCACGATAATAATCAGAGCCACCAGGGGAACCAGCATCGTAAACCCGCTCACGGCATAGATTTCTCCACCCATTTCAGAAGGCTTCTGTATACCCGGGCAAGTGGTAGAGAGCTTTGTCNNGTTGTGGATGTGGACGTTCCGGAACAAGTAGGTGTTGTGGACGTGGTTGACGTTCGCGTCGTAGATCCGGTGGTAGCAGTTGACGTTGTTGGTGTAGTCGAAGTCGAAGTCGTAGATGTAGTGGAAGTATTCGATACGGTGGTTGTAGTTGAAGTGGTAGGTGTGGAAGTAGTCGACGTTGTTGGTGTAGTCGAAGTCGTAGATGTGGAAGTAGTCGACGTTGTTGGTGTAGTCGCAGTCGTAGATGTAGTGGTGGTGGTGGTGGAAGTAGTAGAAGTGGTCGATGGAGGAGTGGTTGTGGATGTGCTAGATGTATTCGTTGCGGGTGTAGTTGGTGTCCCCGGGGCAACGAATGTTGTTACCGGCGGCAAGGTCGAAGTTACTACACTTGTCGTTGTTACTGCCGGCACTGTTACAACAATAACATTTGTAGTGGTAAGAGGCGGTAAAGTCGTCGTTACCGTTGTTACGACGGGCGACGTTACTACAGATGTGGAGATTACCGGCGGCAGCGTTGCAGTAACGACCGAGGTAGTCGTTACGGCAGGCATTGTTACAGTGATAACATTCGTGGTTGTGACAGGAGGTAATGTCGTTATGATGGGTGTTTGAACGTAATAATAATAATTGTCGGCAGCAGAAATTGTTCTGCCGTTATATTTGCCCTTCACAGTAGCTACGTGATGATACTGACCGGTAATTGCAGTGCTTTCGGCTGTGAATATCCAGGTTTCTCCAGGATCGAGCCGATTATTAGAATTATTATCGCCGGAGACGTAAACGGGATGAATGTCCTTTTCGCTATCGATCACCGTAACATTATCCAGATATGTGCTGCCGTGATTAGCCAGTACAAATTTCCACGTTACTTCCGAACCTGCAGGGAGAAGCGGCCCAGGAGCCGCAGTAACTTCCTGATCATTAGCAGTAACTAAAATGCTGATTGATGTCCGGCTTGCCAGGTATCTTCCAACCATAAGCAATAAAAACGCCAATATTAATAATGATATGATGCCAGCAACCGCGATCTTTTTCCGGTTTATTTTTACGGCGGCAAAAATACCGCTGAAAATTGTCTGCATCTATTTCCCCTCAGGCCGGCGACGTTACAAATTTGTCCTGTTAAAAATAAAAAACCGACTTTATAAAAGTCGGTTTCACTACTGGCTCCCCATTACCCAAGTGACCACATTACAGGTAACAGTTCAAAGCCTCTTCGTTTTGTATCTGTCTTAATTTAACACTTGCGCCGAGCACAAACAAGAGCCTGAAGGATGATATTCCGTTATAAAAAGGACTAGTCCTTCAATTTAATAATTTCCGTTTAGTTACAACCTTATTACAAAGTCCGATTGTGCCCCCGGTTCATGCCGTAACATTCTTTTTTTACGAGAATTTATTATTTTCGCCCTAAGAAATCACTTTCAAACCGGTTTTAAAACATCTATAATACCTCTATCTACAAGGGAGGTTGATATGAAAGTACTATTGGGATTCATTATCGGCATTGTGGCGGTGGTGGTAGTGGTGATCCTGGTCGCCGGCTATTTTGGGTTCGTTCCCGGCATCTCAAATATTTTCGGTTCGAACAAACCGGTAAATCTGGGAACAACCTATACTGCGCAGGATTATAAGAGCGCGGTTGCAAAGAGCGGCGTGCAATTTATAAACAGTGTCGACACAGTGTCTTTGGAAGAGAACCAAAAAACCTACGGCCCGGCGAAGAATGTGAATGTTGATTTCACGCCTTCGGAAATTTTGGCGCTACTTAACGACAAGACCCATGCGCCGAACTTCCCGTTAAAAGATTTCCAAATGCGGGTTAACCCGGATGGAACTGCCGAAGTGGCTGCCGTTATGATGATCGATAAACTCGATAAATACGGCACGACTCACGGCATTAATAACGGCTCTTTACAAACGGTCCTTGATTCTGTAAAAAAAGCGGGAATTGTCGCGAAGGAAGTACCGATTTATGTCAAGGGCAATGCCAGTGTCGTTAACGGACAGGTTAGTTTTGATGCGGATGCGCTAAAGATAGGGCGTTTACCAATCTCCGCGGACACCGTAAACAGTCACGAAGGTGACATCGTCAATTATTTTAATACTCATGAGAAAGATGTTCCGGGATTTAACGTGAAGAATTTCGCTATCGTCGGCGGCAAGGTACATTTTGACGGCACACTGCCAAGTTCCGTCAAGGCGAAGTGATACGCAGCGTACAACCAGTGTTTATGTTAGTAAAAAAAGATAGACTGACCGTTTTTGATCAGTCTATCTTTTTAATATTGTGGATTATTTCAGTTTAGGACTGCAGCGCCCCGCATGGACGATAGTTGAACAATTACAGTCTGGACTTTATTATCTGATAGTAATTCACTGCTACAGAAAGACAAAGCAGTATCGCAACAACCAGGAAACCCGTGTCAAACACATTGAACTTAAAAAATATATAAACAAACATTAACGCCCAGATCGATATCGCCGGTATGCTGATAAACATACTGCTTCGGGGCTCGAAGGCAAGTCTGACTCCGCCTGAATCGTTTGGCTGGTTCCGGTTGATCAGCCACAAATTTGAGAAAGAGGCAAAGATAAATAACCCTCCGATAACCCCGTTTAGCAACCCTGTCTGCATCAATGCCAAAGGAAAAACCAGGCAGGCTAAATTATCTCCCATAATATCTTCAAACTCACCGATTGACGAATCCTGACCGAGCATCCGGGACAAATCCCCGTCCAGGCAATCCAGCGCCCATGCTGCCAGCATTAAAATAAGCGCCGCCGTGAAAAATGAATATACCCAGGCGAAATAGAAGACAATCAGAAAAAAAATACGGCTCAGCGTCAAATGCGTTTGGTTGATATGCAAACGAATCAAGACGCGGCAAATGGCGGAAGTGACCGGCCACCGTACTTTTCTGATAAAAGCGACAAGAATACGACGCAGTTCCTCGAGCGATCTAGTTATCGCTCGAAACCAGTTCATCTTTTGCAGTGAAACCTGATCTAACATCGGTAGTTAGCTGCCGGCAGCTGCCAGCGCCTCTTTTCGCTTCGCCAACAGTTTTTCAATGGAGTCGAGGTCTTCTTTAGTCAATTGCCAATCCGCGGCTTTAGCGGTATCTTCAATCTGAGAGTGGTCCCGAGGCCCGGTAATAGCTGAAGTAACCTCCGGACGCCGCAGATTCCAGGCAATCGACATTTGCGCGGCGGTGCGGCCTTGCTTTTTCGCCAGCGCTGCCAGGTCGTAACCCAATTGCATGTTAATACTCCACTCCGGTTCCTTGAAGTGGGGGCCGCGCCGTCTTTCGTCTTTCGCAAGCAGGCTGTTCAGCTTGTAAGGAACTCCAGCCAGCAGCCCTTGCTGCAAAGAACTGTAGGTGATCACGCCGATGTTATTCTGCCGGCAATAGTCCAGTAATCCATCTTCAACCCCACGTTCAATTATGCTGTAGGGCGGCTCCAGGAACGCTATCGGATGGATCGGCTTCAGCATTTCCATTTGTTGAACCGAGAAATTAGATACACCGATATAGCGGACTTTTCCTTCCTTTACCAGTTTGCCAAGGGTTTCCCAGCCTTCTTCAATATATTCGACACAGAACGGCCAGTGGATCATGTACATATCGATGACATCGACGCCCAACCGTTTCATGCTCAGCTCACACTGCCGGCGTACCCGTTCTCTATCCAGCCGCAATACAACCTTGCCACCCGGTTTCCAGTAAAACAGAGCCTTGGTGGCAATAATCGGTTTTTTAGCAAGTCCTTTCAACGCCATCCCCACCACCTCTTCCGAATGCCCCAAGCCGTAAATCGGCGCGGAATCTATCCAGTTAATGCCCAGTTCCAACGCCCTGTGAATAGTGGCGATGGAATCCCTGTCGTTTTGCGGCCCCCAACCGAATTCTTCGGTGTTTGCCATCGGCCACGTGCCCAGACCGACCACGGAAAGGTTGAGCGGAGTGGAACCCAGTTTTCTTGTTTTCATGTTGTCATTCCCTCTTATTTAAATTTGTACAAATTGGTTGTTGCAGGTTGTTGTTAATGAAATATAGGACAAGTTGTCAAATAATGCGATTCTATACTAGCGCAAAACGGTAATTTATTCAAAGAGCTAATAAAGAACGGATTGCCGGATCCCTGTCCATTCCCCTCCGCCAGAATCCCAATCTTAAAACCGAAAACTCATTATCGAAGACTGAGGAAATCACCCTGTATACACCGGCTGCAGGAAAGATATAAAATATGGAGAATATCACGAAAATAACCGGAAAGGAATGCATGATAATGGATAAAAAAGTTGGTTTAATAGGCCTCGGTATTATGGGCATCCCGATGGCCCGTAATCTGATGAAGGCCGGGTTCTCAGTAACAGTATACAACCGCACTGCCGTAAAAGCAGAACGCCTGGCCGCCGAGGGCGCCAAAACCGCTGGATCCCCCAGGGAGGTCGCGGAGAAAAACCCGGTGGTCATCACGATGGTTTCGGATACACCGGATGTAGAAAGCGTTATCCTGGGCGAAAACGGCGTCATCGAAGGAATTCATCCTGACGCCGTTGTTATCGATATGAGCACGATCTCTCCGCGGGCAACGCGGGAAATGGCGAAACGGCTCGCNNACACTTTCTATCATGGTGGGCGGTGAAGCGGATATCCTGACACGCTGCCTTCCCATCCTCCAGGCGATGGGTAAAAACATCATCCATGTGGGCGATCATGGTATGGGACAAACAACCAAGCTGATGAATCAGATCCTGGTCGCCGGCAATCTGAATGCCGTTTGTGAGGCACTGGTNNATGGTCGACCTGCTGCAGAAAGATCTCCGGCTGGTAATGGAAGGCTCTGAATTGAATAAAATTCCTTTGCCCGCCACAACTTTAATTCACCAGATGTTTACTTCACTGGAAACAACCGGCGACGGCAAGTGCGGCACCCAGGCTCTAGTCAAAGTCGTCGAGAAGCTGTCCAACACAGAAGTGAAACAGAAAAACCCCTAAAAATAATGAGATTGGATATTAGATTTCAGTTTCACTGGAATCTAATATCCTGTATTGTCTTTCCCGCAAAGGCAGGAATCTTGAGTCCATTAACACAAAATACTTATCGCAGGTTTTTTGATTCAGGAGAAGCCGGAGGTCCCTTTTAGCCAAGTCAAAAAGGATATGGTTCCTCAATTAAAAATGGATAAGAATAAAGAGTTCGGGTTATAAAAGTAATCGAAGCTTTCCCGGCGTCATGAATTTAGAGATTAAGCGGATATCTGCAAACTCACAACTGTTAACTCAAAACTCATTACTAAAAAATGTTTCAAGACGCCGTCTTCTCAGTTTGTTTGATCGTTCCCGCTGCAATCCCCTGGCTCAAGCGGTAATTGCGGATCGTCGGTGAGAATATCAGCACCAGAACCGCGACACAGGCCGCTGTGCCGGCCATGATTATTGTAATCGGCTTTGGTCCGCCTAAGAGGTCAGAACCGATTCCCGCCAGCAATCCGCCCAGGAATGAAAAAGTGCCGCTTAAATTAACGATACTGATTATCCGGCCGCGTAATTCCGCCGGTATCGAGAGCATCAGCAGCGTCTGGTTCGTGGTTAGGAAAACCGCTTCAAAGAACCCTGCCAGGGCCAGCAGCGGTAAAGCTATCCAGTATTTTGTGCTTAATCCGAAAGCAATCAGTGACAGCGCCAACAGAAAAAGCGCCGCAACTTGGATCAGGCCACGGCGCTCAACCCGGGAAAGACCCGCTGTGAAAATTCCCCCGAAAATCCCGCCGATACCGACCGGAGCTAATAGCACACCCAGGATCTCCGGCCCGCCATGATAAACCTTGACCACGTAAATTGGCGGCAGGATAGTAATGATGGGAACGGTTAAAAGCGGCGTGATAAAACCCATCAACATAAATGTACGGGTCACCCTTTCTTTCGCTACGTACCGGATACCCTCACGGATATTTTGTAACGGTGAAAGCCGGACCGTTGAGACTTCGTGCGCCGGAAACCGCATTTGCCAGATCGTGACAGCGATTAACGCATATGCCCCGGCCTGCAGGAAAAAGTTCCCGGACGGACCGAACCACAGGATCAAAAATCCTCCGATAGCCGGACCGAACGAACGCATGATTCCACCGCCGGTCAGCAGCAGCGGCACTGCGCCGGGAGTAACCGCACGCGGTACCAGGTCAAAGACCGCGACCTGACGGAGATTGATAAAAACGGTCAGGGTAACTCCTGCCAGGGCGGCGAAGATAAAGAGAAAGTAAATTTGACGATGCCCGGTAAATAAAACAAACGCCAGGCCAAGAGTAATCGCTAACATCCAACCGACGGCCATCAGCAGCAGCTTACGGTGGTTGACCCGGTCGATCAAAATGCCGCCCACCGGAATCATCCCCAGTGACGTGAAAGTCCCAACCATATTAAGTGCGCCGAGAATCGTGCCGGAACCTGTGATATTATACACCAGCCAGTTGACCGTCAGCTGCTGGATCCACTGCGCTGCCACCGCAAACATGTGGACAGTTAACAGCAAACGGAAATTCCCGATCCTCAGAGCGGTAAAAGTGCCAACCTTGTCTTTGTAATCGGACGGTTCAACCGCCGGGGATGGTGATTTTAGCGGTTCGCCGGCTTCAGGCCCCCGGCCCGGGTCTTTAGCCATGATACTGTTCTCTTATATTCGTTAAAACACCGGTAATCGTTCCGGCTGGAAATAGTTGCCAAAATCCGGTAATAAAATTTGACATTCCACAACCTTCAATTCTGTTTAAATTGAAGGATAACATTGTTACTGGTTGTAGTCAATTCGTTATACGAAAGGAAAGAAAAGAGTTGGAATTTGAATACCGGCGGTCTTCTAAAGCGGGAAACATCGGGGGATGAGAACCAAGGATAAAAATAAATTTGTTTATTCGGCCGCCTGGAGCCCCGAGGGCATTTGTTTTTTGCGATTATGCGCCGTCATCATACCATGTCATAACATAACGGTAACAAGTGCCCACACGCTTCTCGCCGGCTTCTATCTCATAAGTTTTCCCGATGTCTACATCTTTCACGCGGCCGATGAATAATTCACCCTTTTCATCGGTATAAAACATCTCTTGTGCGCTGCCAGGTTTCAAGTAAAATCCCGCCAGTTTTAGTGAATATTTCATAGATGGCTTCCCCGCATTTTAAGTTTGGAGAGATTATAGCACGGCATTTTCGATAAAGATAATGTCCGCTGAATATTCAATCGAATTTATAATACGAAATTACAAATATTTTTTCAGACGATCAAACGGGAGGAACCATTGATAACAATTGTGAAAATTACCAAAGATGTTGGCAATAAGATTTACAAAGGGATAGAGGGCACCAATAATCAGTTGATAGAAAGCTGGAGGAGGTTATGAAACTTTCTCAGTACGCTTAACGGTAAGGAAGTTTTAAAACCAGTCATTCAGAGAAGAAAATCCAATTATATAGGAGGCGCTGCCAAGAATTTAGTTGCCTTGTTGTCTTTCTCGGGGGCAATATCCTTAGGGGCGATAACACCATCCCGAATTATCTGTAACGGACTTCCGCACTTACCGCATTTCTGTCTTGCCGGGTTATCCAGAGACCAACCGTAATAGTGCAATCCGCATTTAGGACAGATTCCTTCCAAATCAATCTCCTTACACAATGGAAACAGAAAAAACACAACAACTACTGGTGGAAGTTTCGCCAAAGAAATGAGTGTAGCATGAAATACGAAACTACAATAATGAGTTTATTACGTAGTTACTTAAATGACAATCGTACTTTCAGGTAATGTGTACAATACTAAATAGCTAAATCGGATAATCGTTCAGTTTGACTAATATTTTATTTAGCAGCGAATATAACTGCTGATGCTCTTCCGGGTTCAGAACGGATATTATCTCATCCATTGCCTTGCTTTTGCCGCTGATTTTGGCCAAATCAAGGCCTTTTTCGGTCAATTCAATGATTAGCAGCCTCGTTTTAACACCGGCTTTGGTTCGCTTTATCAGTCCATCTTTTTCCATTATCACAGTTTGCCGGGAAACCACATCCATTTTCCGTTCAACTTTCTTCGCAATCGCCGATAATGTTGCCTTTCCTCCCAATTCCCTGATTAACTGTAAAATATAAAGTTGCCGGGTAGGAATGTGATACTTACTCAATTCCCGCTGCCTGACTAAAACTCTTTTGTGATGTATCTTGCCCATGAGCAACCATATGTCCGGATTTGAGGCGGGATTTTGTTTTTCCATCTTATCCTCCCTTATCCATAATAGGTTGGTAATATAAATTAACTTGAGACCGGCCGGGAAAAATGAAGTTCAACAATGCCATTATTGCATCCTTAAATCTCATATAATTATTATACCTATTTCATAATATAAAGAACATGCGGTGTGGCCTGCGTCCCGTTTCAAAGAATTCATAGATCGTAATATTGAAACGGAACGATATTGTGATTATAGAACGATAGCAAAATAACATCAACAATACTTTCAGGTGAATAATAAAAATACTTTGGCTAGAAGCGGCTATTGACCATTGATTTAAAGCTATTGTTGATAGAGTTATTTGTTTGTTGATCATTGATTGAGATAATTGTCCCTTCGATGTCGCAGATCGAAGTGACGGGGTCAAAATTAGAACAATATAATTCGAATGATCGCTTATCTTTTAAACGTAATGTAAATTGGGCATGTCTCCAGATTGGCCAAAACTGGTCATTGTCACTTAGAATTTTTATCTGTCCGCGGATTCGATTTAAACCTTCCGGAAATTCCGCAGTCACTTGCAGCGCATAGCTTACTTTTGAAATGAAGGAGCCGCGTCTGAGCAAGTCTCCCCTGCCGGACAATTTTTCAACCTTAACCGTGCCTTTTTCACCTTGTATCATGTTATCTTCCCGGTATCTATCCGCTATACGATATTCAATGTAAGGATGAATTATATCACGTCATTTTCGATAAAGATAATTGCAGCTGAATATTCATGTGAATTAATAATATCGAGACAAAATAACGTAATAAATGATTAAAGTCACAGGGAAGCGGTTGAAGAATCTGCAGATGTTGTGGAAGTGACCGGCGCTGCCTTACTATTTTGGCTGTCTGAATCGTTTTCGGGTCAATTTTTATGGTAAAGTAGGCTATTCAATGTGTCCTCAATGGCCCGGGGAAACACAATCAGAGGTAATAAAAATGAAACGGATAATATTCATATCGATAGCCCTGACTACATTCCTTTTTAGTTCTTGCGCTGCAGCCGGAACTACACAAAATTCGACTGCCGCCGCGACATCTACCATTACAACCTCAACCGCCACCGGTACAACAACACCTGCTATTACACCAACGGTCTCGACACCGCCTGCAACCGTGTCTGTTACTTCAACTGTAACAACTAAACCCACGACCGCCGGAACGACGACTGTTTTTCCTACGACGTTATATGTGCCTGGCGCCGCTCCTTATAAACCGACCGGAGCGGAACTGGAGCTTTTCCAATACGCGCTCTCCTTGATAAACACCGACCGCCAGTCTGCCGGGCTGCCGGCGGTAACATTGTCTTACAATTCGGCAGCACAAAAACACGCCCAGGATATGTTTGATAACTTCTTCAGTTCTCATTGGGGGACTGACGGTTTAAAACCTTATATGCGTTATACGAATGCGGGCGGTCTGAATAAAGAGGGAGAAACCAGCTGCTATAGCGGCTGGTTCAATCCATCCGATAACCCCAATAATTACCAGGTCATTAATGTCCGGGACGAAATCGCCGCGCTTGAGCACATCATGGTTTATGATGATGCCGCATCGAATTGGGCTCACCGCGATACTATCCGAAGCAAGGCCTACACAATGGTCAGCCTGGGGATAGTATACGATGGTAAACGTCTGGCACTAGTACAGCAGTTCGAAGGGAAATTTGTCGATTATTACAGCGCGCCGATGATCAGTAACGGGAATTTGACTTTACTCGGCAGGTTGGCATCAGCCGATATTAAATTAAACAATATCAGCATCGCCTACGACCCACCCTCGCAGAAACTGACAAATACTCAGCTGACGAGCGATCCGGCCTATACCGATGGTTACTCGCCGGGTGAACGGCTAAATTTCGTTTTATCTCCGCCGCCTGCCGGACAGCAATACTCCGATCTACCCTCCAACGCCATCATCGCCGAAAAATGGGAAGTCAATAATTTGAATCAATTCTCTATCCAGGCTAACATCAGTGCCGCGCTGAGCAAAGGCAAAGGGGTTTATACAATCGTGATTGTCGCGTTAATAAACGGCGAGAGTGTCAATATCACCAATTATTCGATCGCAATAAATTAGGCCTCAACACTTACAACTAAAAACCGAAAACCGGTTACCATGATAATAGAATCTAATCTTTGGCTGCTTCTTCCCCGGCCACCCACCCGGTCGAAAATGCCGCCTGTAAATTATATCCCCCGGTGACCGCATCGAGATCCATTACCTCGCCGCAGAAATACAACCCTTCCACGATTTTAGAAGCCATCGTTCCGGGATCGATTTCTTGCAGCGAAAGCCCCCCGGCAGTCACCATTGCGGTGGACATCGAGAACGGGCCAACAATATTGAAACACAGCGATTTCAATAATCCAGCGATCCGGTCGCGTTCTTCCGCCTTGATCTCATTTGCTGTTTTGTCACCAGGTATGCCTGACAAAACAACAAACGGCTCGATCATTTTGTGCGACAGGTAAGATCTCATGATCGTTTGAAAAGCCCGTTTGCTGTGCTGATTAAAATCGTGCTGCAAATGGGATATCAACCTGGTTTTACTGATTTCTGGTTTCAGGTCGATACTGACGCTCACCGGGCCGTTTTCCAGTGCATCGATGATTGCCAGGCTCATCTCCAGCGCAATCGGGCCGCTCAAGCCAAAGTGAGTAATAATGGCATCTCCGGTGCGGCTTTCGATGACCGGCGGTTTCGATTTTTTGCCGCTTATCCCTCTGCCGGTAGTGTGTGCCGGAACCAGCGCCGGATCAATCTCAGCAGCCCGGTTCTGAAATGCGGTCAAACGCACATTACTTAAACTTGAGCCCATCATACTTTTAGCGAGTCCGGTTTCTTCCACCATCAGCGGCACCAGGCCGGGACGCAGTTTGATAATTGTATGCCCCAGATCCTTCGCGATCCGATAGCCGTCACCGGTGGAACCGGTCTGGGGATGCGAAGCGCCGCCGGTCGCCAGAATCACCGCGTCACAGGAATAAGTAT
The DNA here is from genome assembly GCA_003153075.1 of Dehalococcoidia bacterium. The sequence goes on from PMBW01000116.1 coordinate 13,150, forward strand.
CAGTTTTTGTCTGCGCCCCCACCACCTTCCCGCCCTCGATTAGAATATGATCAACTCCTGTGTTAAGTTGTAGTATGACTTTATTCTCTTCCAGATAACACAGGAAAACCCGGACGATTTCCCGGGCATTCTCCGAGGCCGGATATATCTTGCCGCCGTACTTAACCACCGTTTCCACGCCGAAGCGCCGTAAAAATGCCAGTAGCTCCTCCCGGAAAAACCGGCTGAAAACAGCATAGAGAAAACGTCCGTTAGCCCCATATTGATTGATAAAACTTTCCAAGTCGCAGGTATTGCTCAGGTTGCAGCGCCCGTTGCCGCTGATCAGAATTTTCTTGCCGGGACGCTCGGTTTTTTCTAAAAGCAGCACTTCCGCGCCGGATTCCGCAGCATGTCCCGCCGCCATCATTCCGCCTGCGCCCGCCCCGATTACAATTACCTTTTTCCGGTTAGCCATAGTTTTAGTGTGTGGGAGATACAGGTATTTGTCAAGATGGATTTGCCAAAAGAAATATATCCCTGGCTAGCCCGCTTAGAGTACCTTAAGGAAGAAATATTTTACGTAGCCATTCGGAGTAAACGCAAAGCGGGCTAGAGAGGGAAGCAACACTACCGCCCTCTATAACATTGATTCCATAGCGAAAATGATTTAATATTTTGCAAAGGCCGTGAAATCTGAATAAGGAGAATATACTTAAATGCCGGGACCGTCAACACTTGAGAAAAAGAAAACCGTAGTTGTTGCCATGGATTACCAACTGGATACGTTGGGGGCATTCCCTCCGGAATTCCAAAGCGGACTGATCGCCAGAGCTAATAAAGTATTAACCACCGCACGCAAGGCCGGGCTCCCGATTATCTTCGTGCTAAAGGGAGCAGGGACAACGGCGCCGGAAATTGATCCCCGGTTAAGCCGCCAAGCTCAAGAAGCGGTACTCATAAAAAAGAAACATGCGCCGTTTGCTTCTACCGACATCGATGCGCGTCTGAAAAAACTGGGGATCGATACCATCGTGCTGATGGGTATTCATACCGGTGGCGATATTCTTTCAACTGTACGCTGCGGGACGGAAATCGATTACAAGTTTTTCGTCATCTCCGACTGCTGTGCCGACCGTGACCAGGATGTGGCGCAATATCTTTTTGAAAAAGTCTTTTATCATACGTCGACGGTCATGGATTCAAAGGCCTTCTTCGAACTATTAGCGAAGAGCTGATGACAAGGACAAAATAGTTAATTTTAAAATCAACCGTCCGGGGGGGCGAAGTTGGGAATGGCGTTTTGCTCCGGATCTAAACGTGTTTGACAAGACCATATAGTGATGTTATGCTAGCACTTAATTTGTATAGTTCGTTAGCGAATATCTTGCCGAATACGAACGCGAATACAAGTTTGACTTATTAATGATCTTCTAATGTTTGGAACCTGAAGTGAACAGGTCAATCGCCGGGCAAGCCAGCCCGATAGTAAAATGTTGTTTGAATCCATTGGTAAGCGAGATTCCGATCAAACATGCGGAAGTCTCCCAAAAAAATACAGGAGGTCCAATGAAACGAGGAATTATCTGGGTAGCGCCGACCATTCTAATTGTGTCGTCAATGATTTTAGCCTCATGCGCTACTGCTACATCAACATCAACAACGACCCCGGGTACGACTAAAACCACTTCTGTCACTTCAACCGCTTCTACAACCACCACCATTACGAAGACACAGGTTACTACCACCTCAACTAGCACATCAACCGGTAATTGGTGGGATAAACTGGGTAAGCCGCAATACGGCGGCGAAATAGTTCTTAGAATCAGTAAAAATGATATTACAGGGTTTGACCCCTATTTGGGAGTCTCTCCGGTAATGGTCATCTCCGGTTGGATGGAACAATTAACCGCGGACAACTGGACACTCTCCCCGACAGTATACGACTACAGCGGAAGCTTCCGTCCGAGCGACTACGTGAAAGGATTTCTCGCTGAGAGTTGGGAATTTACCGACGCCAATACTTATGTAATTCATCTGCGAAAAGGGATTCACTGGCAGGATATCCCGCCGGTAAATGGAAGGGAATTTACAGCAGATGACGCGGTGTACCACTATCACCGGTTATACGGCGGCGGCGATGGATTTACAAAACCGAGCCCGTATTATGCCACTGTCGCCATGTGGCAGGATGTGACTTCCATAACTGCCCCTGATAAGTATACCGTTATCTT
>PMBW01000224.1 GCA_003153075.1 Dehalococcoidia bacterium
CCTGAATTGATCACGGAGACAGTACAAGCAAATGGCGCGGGTTCGGATCTTGAAGCGCCGGAGGCCGTAAAGCTGTGGGGAGATTTAAACGATTGGCGCCATGCTATTGGAACCGGCCCATTTATCCTCAAGGATTTTGTCTCTGCCAGCTCTGCGAGTATGGTTAAGAACCCCAATTACTGGGGATATGATGAGCGCTACCCGCAAAACAAGCTCCCGTATATAGATAGACTGACAATTCTGATCATCCCCGATAATGCTACAGCCCTGGCAGCGATGCGCACCGGCAAGATTGATGTCTTGGATTCTATTTCGCTGCAAAATGGCAAATCAATGCAGAAAACAAATCCTGAAATACTGCAAATGCCGCTTCCCCTGGGAAGTACGCTCTCAATTGATCCGAGAGTAGACAAAGCGCCCTTTACCGATATCAGGGTCAGGAAAGCTATGCAGATGGCGATTGACTTGCCGACAATAGCCAGCACCTATTATGGCGGTAGTGTTTCTTCTCCGAATTCTTCTTCTTTAACCGCAATAGAAATGAAAGGATGGGGATGGCCGTATGAACAGTGGCCTCAAGACCTGAAGGATGAGTATGCATACAACCCGACAGCAGCTAAAAAGCTGCTTTCCGATGCCGGATTCCCCACGGGAATTAAAACTAATATCATAGTTGATACTGCAGCCGATATCGATTTATTACAAATCGTTAAATCCTATTTTACTGCCGTTGGCATCGATATGGATATCCGGACAATGGAATCCGCAGCCTTCTCCTCATATGTAACAAATGGTAGAAAACAAGATCAATTGGCGCAACGCAGCCAGGGGTTCCTCGGTGTTAATTATGAGCCGTTCAGACAGATCATCAAATTTACGACGGGATACTCGCTCAACTATTTGATGGTCAGTGATCCCGTTTACGATGCCTTCTATACCAAGGCCAACGCCGCTACAAGCATCAATGGGGTGAAGCAAGTACTCCGGGACGCAAATGAATATGTCGTGCGCCAGCATTGGTGTGTATCGCTACTCGAACCTTACCTTTTAACCCTTTATCAACCATGGTTGAAAGGGTTCACAGGTCAAGTTAACGCTCTATCAGGCACAGGCGGCGCGGCAGCTACACTTTACTTCTTCTATCCGGCGCGGTTCTGGGTTGACACAAACCTAAAAAAGAGTTTGGGACACTAGTTAACTTAAAAGCGATTTGATATGGCCAGTGTTAAAGGAAAGAGACTCTCTCAAGTTTGTTGACTGATTGCTGGNNAAAACACCCCTCCCTCAAAATTTCACCCGCCCACACTCACGTCCTGACGCGTTGCTACAATGGATAAACAGCGTCTATCCTTCAAATAAAACGATAATCCAACCTGTATTGATCAGGGCTTGGATTGGGTATCATTTTTACTTTTTTCGTTTTCCTCTTTCCGATTACGTGTTACGGCTCTATCCTGGGCGCCCCACCTTATTTTGTAAAAGATGAATACCCCAATACCAATTACAATTACACCAAGAAGTACGAATAATGAAATCCTCACGTTAGCCCCCCCNNAGCATCCAGGTCGGATTGCTTAAGCCTGATAATTCTTCCTTGCCGGTAACTTGGGAGCTTACCATTCCTGACATATTTGCGAATCCCGGGAACGCTCATCTTCAGGTAGTGTGCGGCTTCAATAATAGTCAACCATTCTGCCATACCTCAAATGTATCACTTAGTATTACTGAATGTCAATATATATTTATCCATAGTAATAAATATCACTTTCCTCCTATCGCCCGTTGTTACATTATGATACCAGTTGATACATAGTAATACGGATAAATGAGAATATAAAAACTGCAGAAATCCTGCGGCTAATAAGTGATTAGCTATTTAAGAATCGGACCCGGAAATAGACCGGGGTTCAAAAATCCGGAGGCGTTTGACAAGGCATAAAACTGATGATATACTTGCACTTAATTTATAATTATCCATATGGAATACCATAATATAAACCAGCTGGATTAATTAGTGGAAAGTGTACTGCATAATAGTGTGATTAGTGCCGTAACATAAAATAATAAAAGACATCGATTTTACCCAAACAAGGGGCGGTTTAAAAAGAATAGATGCGGTAAGGCTGGCCTTGCCAGGGGAATTCAGCGTACTGTGAGTTTGTGGTAGGACTCTCAGCTAAGTATTGTTGTTGCCCTCTCCCGTCGTCGGTGCCCTGGGGATAATCGGGGTTAAGTGGCATCACCAGCCTTCCCGGGTTGGAATTGTATATTAAGAGCGTACTCTAAAACCAAGGCATAGTCAATTTCAAGAAGATCGTATTGAATTACAGGAGGAACCTATGAAAAGAGGAATAATCTGGATAGCGCTAACTTGTCTCATGGTGTCATCATCGTTACTGGCATCCTGTAGCACATCAACAATATCTTCGCCTACCTCTACAAAAACGATCGCGACCACGATACCGCCTACTACAATCGTTTCTTCAGTACCTAAAACCACACAGACAACCACACCGACCGCCACATCGACTACCATAACGACAGGAAACTGGTGGGATAAGTTAGGTAAGCCGCAGTACGGCGGTACACTCAGCTTTCGGGTAAACGCTGACCCTGCGGGATTTGACCCGTATATAATGCGCGCCGCTCCCTGGGATATATTTCAAGAGACCATGGGTAATATGGACTGGGCGCTAAGCCGGAGTCAATGGGACTACAAAGGCAAATGGCAGCCTGACTCTTATAAGAAAGGGATGGTTGTAGAAAGCTGGGATTTGCCAGATCTGGCGACCTACATTTTCCACGTACGAAAAGACATACACTTTGCCTTTGATAATGCTAGCGAAGCCAGTCGATTGGTAAACGGCCGGGAATTAACTGCCGACGATATAGCATACACCTTTAACCGGTTCAACGGCCTTGCGGGTTACAAACCATCCGTGTCTAAGAATGCACAAATGAACGCGCTGGTATCGGTAACTGCGCAAGACAAGTATACAGTTGTTTTCAAGTTTTCCGCGCCGTCAGTGCAATACTTCGATATAATCATGGATCCCGTAACTTCCAATGCTATCGTGCCCCACGAAGTTGTTGAGAAATACGGCGATATGAATAATTGGCATCGCGTAGTAGGAAGCGGTGCATTCATACTTACAGACCTTGTCTCCGGTTCCTCCGGTACCTTTACAAAAAATCCTAACTACTGGGGGCACGATGAGCGTTATCCGCAGAACCAGCTCCCCTATTTTGACCAGGTAAAGTTATTAATAATACCTAACGACACTACGGCACTGGCAGCATTGCGCACGGGTAAGATTGACGCCCAGGATACTATTTCCTGGGACGTGGCTGCTAACCTGAAAAAGACCAATCCCAATCTCATGCAGGATACTCAACCAAATCAAGGTTATGGTATTAGTTTTAGAATTGACACGAAGCCCTTTACCGATATCAGGGTTAGACAGGCCTTAACCGAGGCGATAGACATCCCCACCATCGCTAAAACCTATTTTGGCGGCAGTGTGCCTGGTGTACCCATTGGCATGGCTTCGACGAGCTGGACAGGATGGTATGTTCCCTACGCTCAATGGTCGCAGGACCTCAAGGACAAGTATGCCTATAACCCGACGGCAGCTAAGAAATTGCTTGCGGATGCGGGTTATCCAACGGGATTTAGCACGAACATCATAATGGCGGCCACATACGACCAGAACCTGATGGAAATATATAAGAGCTACTTTGCTGCCATCGGCGTTAATATGGATATCAAAGTATATGACCTTGTATCTTTCAACCGCCTGATGACGGATCATAAGTATGATCAGGGGATTTGCCATAACCCGTTAGGACAAGTATCCGCGCCGAATAGATTCCTTGCAACCTACCAAACCGGAAGTTTTACAAACTACGCGATTGTCAGTGACCCGCAATACGACGCAATTGTGAACAATTTTTATGCCGCGACAGACACGGCAAAACTGCAAGCGCTGGCACAACAGGCAGATTTATACGCCCTCAGCAATTTCTTCTGCGTGCAAGGACTTCCGCTTGTTACTTATGTTATTTACCAGCCGTGGTTAAGAGGTTACAGCGGGGAAGCGTTTGGCTATTGGTCTAAGCTATCTATGGCACGTTTATGGATAGATCAGAATCTCAAAAAATCCACGGAATATTAGCCGATATCGTTATGGTCTGGAATCACTCTCGCCTGATAACAGTAATAATATTAAAAGGAGAAATCAATTAATGGAAGGAAACCAGGACGCATTTATTGTAGAGTATGCACAATCAACAAAACCCACGGGAGCGCCTCCGGACGGTCATCCCGGTATGCAGGGCCATAATTTTCTCCACGATGCTTGCATTGAAACACCAGGGAAAGGTCCAATATATGTATCGTTAACTCTGGATGAGATCCAACCAGGCGGCGCTTTGGAAGAGCATTATCACTCGGATCCGGAAGTTTACCATCATATCTATTACGTCATTTCCGGTCAAATCAAGGGTTCTGTCGGGGATGTTAAAAAGACTGTTGGGGATAATACTCTGATTTATTGCCACTCAAATGTAAAACATTCTATAGCGAATGTCGGAAAAGACGTTGCATGGGTGTTAGAAATAGCTGCGCGGACCCACATAAACAGCTTTGAGACAAGGGTCATGTCTAAAAAGTAACCCGGGAGTGGAACTTCTGACGTTATAAAACGGCCGCTGAACAATATATTATTAAAAGCAAATATATTACCGATTTTAAGATAAGAGCCTCTAGCAGGGTGCTGAAAAAGTCTCCACGTCTTACTATTGGATTGGGGTAACTGGAAGGGGTTACTCACGATTACGTCCGGAATGGTACCACCACTCTATTTGCTGCGTTGGACATCGCTAATGGCCGGGCCCTGACCGCCTGCAAAAACGACTTTGTTAACGATTTTCTGGGACGGGATACTACCTAATAAATACATTCTTTTTGTATATTCTTACCTGCTTCGAGGTCGTCAAGAAACTCCTCAACCGCTTTGCGCCAAGCATCTGGTTTAGTATGCATGGTAGCGTGTCCTGCCTTTGTGAGTAGTGCGAAACGCCTGTTTGGAATTGTGTCCCTCAACCATTCTGCGCTAGTGAGAAAATCATCCTCGTCACCAATTACAATCAAAGTAGGCATTTTTAGATTCTTAGTGAGTTCGATCCTTGGGATTTTACTGCGCGTAATCAATCGATAGGAATATATTGCACCGTTGACCGGGAACATTGCCATCCTTTCCAGGTATTCCAGTTGCTTATCGGGCTGTTCAATAACAGATTTTTAAGCCGTGCCTGTATCAATTGATCGGTAAGCCCATTCCACAACACCATATCGATGTATTACATACTCACGTTTTAGTCGTAGGCTTTCCATCTCTTCAAGCGAAACCTTTATCCCGGGTTTTGTTATTCCGGTGCCTGCGCTATCAGACAAAATTAATGCTTTCACTTTTTCCGGGTACTTTATTGCAAAGGTATGAGAGACTCCTCCGCCCATGGATACACCCCCAATAATGGCTCGTTCAATATCGAGATGCTCCATAAGATGTTTTAAGTCATCTGCTAATATCTCCCATGAGTTTTGATCGTCTCCGCGAGGAGCTGAAGATAGTCCGTGGCCGCGGGCGTCATGAACGATGACTTTGTACTTCTCTGATAGCCAATGCATATGTGGATACCATGACTGACAGCTGCGCGAAGCGCCGTGGTTCAGGAATATAGGTTCACCTGAACCATAAACTTCATGATGTATATGAATACTGCCGATCTGCAACGTCGCCAAATTAGTGACCTCCTAATTTATTACTCCCCTAAATTCGAATTTTATGGCGTATAAGCCTTGCTATTAGCGCACTACGTCACCATCTGCGAATCCAGAGCCGTACGAACAAGTAGAATAAAAACAGGTAGCATAATCCTCGATAATTCAAAAAATGTTTTAGCAGTATCCTTCGGGCAATATGTGATATTAATCAAACACCGATAAAAGAGATAATATCGGCCCATGTATTGTGGGCATCACATTCGTGCTTTAACTTTACCAGTCACGCGGTAATACATCATCAACCCTATTCCACGCGTAAGCCTTCTTCCTTTTAACAGAGAGTATATCTTGCCGGTTACCTTACCTGGCTGTTGGGCCGAGATTTCGGCAAAGAACGCCCCGACTTCCTCAACCGGAACACCGAATGCTTTGAGCACATAAGGTAAGCTGGCTAAATTATCTTCCTGGNNACAATGGATGGAAACCGGATAAGATTTATATTCTTGAGCCAGACTTTTTGTTAAACTGGCTACTGCCGCCTTAGTCGCAGCATATGTCGCGAGGAAGGGGGAGGCTTGACCATCACTGCCCCGACCGCCCATGTTGATCAATATTCCACCGTTATTCTTAACGAAATAAGGAAGGATTAATTTGGCGGCCATCAATGTCCCGGTTAAATTCGCGTTGACGACATCTTTTATTTCTTGCTCACGCATTTCATGAATAGCTTTCATCCCGCTGGATAAGCCTGCGTTATTAACCCAAACATCTATCTTGCCCCACTTGTCTATAGAATGTTGCATTAGACTGGCTATGTCGGAACCGTTTGAGACATCTGCTGTTATTCCGGAAATACTAACCCCTTTTTTTGTCAGGGCATCGATGGTTTGCTCAACTGCCGTTTTGTTGCGCGAACAGATCACAATTTTTGCTCCTTGGCTACCACAAGCTTCAGCAATTGCCAGC
>PMBW01000204.1 GCA_003153075.1 Dehalococcoidia bacterium
AAATGAAAGAGATTGTTTTTTATGCCAGGGGTGGACAAGGAGCTGTTACCGCTGCAGCTGCCATGGTGACTGCGCTTTCCAAGGAAGGAAAGTTTGCCCAGGCTTTCCCCTTCTTCGGGGGTGAGCGGCGGGGCGCACCGGTCAAGGCTTTTCTCAGAATCGATGACAAACCGGTAACGACCAGGGGCCAGATCTACAATCCCGATTGTATCGTGGTGCTTGATTCCAAGCTGCCGAACTCGATGAATGTTTTTGATGGTTTGAAGCAGGGCGGCATCGGCGTCTTTAATACCAGTGTTAGTCCCGCCGATGTTAAATTAAAGGTTCCTTTATCCAAAGTAGGCGCCGTTGATGCTAACCAGATCGCCGACAGTATTTTCGGCAGCATGGCAATACCTTTTACGAATTTTGCAATGCTTGGCGCATTTGCCGCGACTACCGGTTGGGTAGGTCTTTCCTCGATCATCGAAGCCTCGTATTCGAAATTCAGCGGTAAAACCGCGAAAAATAATGAAAAATCAATCAGGGCAGCCTACGAGGCTACCAAAGTAGTAAGTTTTGATGTTACTGAATTAAAAGACGTTGCCGTTAAAAAAGAATTGACGGCCAGAAAAATAAAGCTGGATCTCTACCCGGGAATGATAATCAATAAGGCAAGTAACGCCAAAACGGGCAGCTGGCGCACGAGAAAACCGGTTTTGTTAGACGGGAAGTGCAATTTATGCGGGATTTGTGCCTCGCTATGTCCTGAAGGTGTTCTGGTTGCCACGAAAGAGGCAGGCTGGAAGCCGGATATGGAACAATGCAAGGGTTGTGGAATCTGCGCTAATGAGTGCCCCAGAGATGCGATAGAAATGGTGCTGGAACGTTAAGGGAGGATGAATAAGACAATGTCAGAAATAAAAGCATTGACCGGAAATGAAGCGATAGCATACGGTGTCAGGCTGGCTAAACCTAAAGTTATAGCTGCTTATCCCATTACGCCGCAAACAACAATTGTAGAGACGTTGGCAAGCTTTGTGGCTGACGGCTCACTTAAAGCTCAGTTCGTGGAGTCCGAAGGAGAACACGGGGCAATATTCGCAACAATGGCCGCTGCTTTGACCGGTGTCCGGGTATTTACCGGGACATCCTCACAGGGATTTGCCTATGGATTCGAGGGGATCGCTTATATTCCGGGGAGACGGCTGCCCGTGGTGATGGCTGTCGCCAACCGGCCGATCTCTTCACCGGGGAAGGCTACAGAATGCGAACACAGTGATACCATGCTGGGAAGAGACCTGGGCTGGATCCAGCTGTACGCGGAAAGTAATCAGGAAGCAATTGATACCATCATACAGGCCTACCGCGTTGCCGAGGATAAAAGAGTACTGTTACCGATAATGGTTTGTATCGATGGTTTTTACATTACGCATACTACGGAAATGGTGAACATCCCTGATCAGGCGGCTGTTGATCAATTTCTTCCCGCCTATGAAGCCAAGCATGTGGTGCTTGATGTGCGAAACCCGCTGACTATTTCACTGGGAGGAAGCCCCGAAGACGATATGGGGTTCGAGTTTCTCAAGAATGAAGCGGTGTTGCGTTCCGCAGCGGTAATAAAAGAAGCCAATAATGAATTTGGTCAGATATTCGGTAGAAAATACGGCAATGGATTGGTGGAAAAAACCTATTGCGACGATGCGGAAGTAGTATTGGTAACGATGGGTTCGATGTCCGGAAACGCGAAAATCGCCGTCGAAGAATTAAGAGCTGAAGGCAAGCGCGTCGGCCTGGCAAGAATACGTTCTTTCCGGCCTTTCCCAAAGGATGATTTTGCCGAATTAGCCAAAAAGGCAAAGGTAATTGCCGTGGTTGACCGGAGCGTTTCCCGCGGCTTGGGAGAGGGCCCGGCTTTCACCGAGACTAAATCTACTCTCTATAATCTGGAAGGCGAAAAAGCCCGCGTTCTGGGATTTATCGCCGGGCTGCACAGCACCGATCTGCTTATTTCTGACTTCAAATACATGGCCGATAAGGCGTTGATGACCGCGAAAACCGGTAAAATAACTTCGGAGATTGAATGGATACCCAATTTTGAAATCACCCAAAAAACGGTGACGCCAGTGCAACATGATAAACTGCTTTATCCGGGTACGACTGCCTGTCCGGGTTGCGGTATGTCGCTGGTTGTCCGGAATGTCGTTGAGGTGATGGGGAAAAACACTGTCCTGGTTGAAAATATCGGCTGCGGCGCCTGGAATGCGGCTGGAGGCATGGGCGGTATGACCGGGTTTGGTATACCCGCATTCCCCTCGATGCCTTTACCGAGCGGTTCGGCCTGCGCAACGGGAATTTCGTTGGGATTGAAAGAAAAAGGACAGGATGATACCAAAGTAGTGCTTTTAGGTGGTGACGGCAGCCTGGGTGATATTGGATTCACCGCCTTATCGGGCGCCGCGGAGAGAAACTCGGATTTTATATGTATTACCGAAGATAATGAAGCATATGCCAATACCGGCATACAAAGGAGTGGCGCCACTCCAAAGCATGCCTGGACTACCACTACTCCGGTCGGTGTTGCGGAAACCGGTAAAAGCACTCCCAGAAAAGATATGCCGTTAATTATGGCAGCGCACCGTGTCCCGTATGTGGCGACCGCTTCCCTGGCTTATCTAGCGGACTTCAAGCGAAAGCTGGAGAAGGCTAAACAGATGAAGGGCTTCCGGTATATCCATGTTTATACTCCTTGCCCGACCAGCTGGCGGTTCCCGCCGGAAAAAATGATTGAAATATCCAGACTGGGCGTAACGACCGGCATTTTTACCCTTTATGAAATAGAAGACGGCAAGCTGAAAATTACCGTTAAGCCTTCTAAATTGAAACCCGTTGAGGAGTATGTGAAAGCACAAGGGCGGTTCTCGCATCTCACTGCCGATGATATTGCNNGTGGATGAAGCGCAGGAGTTGATGCTTGCCTGGGAAAAGAGCGGGCTGAATCTTCCCATTGCCACCGGTTAGAAATATTATTGTAAATTAATAGAAAGCTTTTCAGAATGTTTCTCATCGGGTGAGCCTTTCCGTCGCTGGTCATGAGAGAGAAATGGATACGATAGTATTACCTCAACTTGCCTGGTACAACAAAAGAGAAGCGCAATACCCGGTTCCCAGCCGCTGGTTGGTCGAGGAGTGCGACATGACCGGCGCCTATCGACCGGCTATGAATGCCGTGTTGATCCGTGCGGCCCTCGATAACCCCATCGGCTGCCCGCCGATCAAGGAACTGGCCCGCGGTAAGAACCAGGTAGTTATTCTTTTTGACGATATGTCCCGCGTCACCCGGACGTATGATTTTATACCGCTGATCCTGGAACAGCTGGCGGAGGCCGGTATTAAAGATCAGGGCATCCGGTTTGTATGCGCCAGCGGCTGTCACGGAGCGCTTACCCGTGTCGACTTTGTCAAGAAACTGGGCGAATTGGTGCTCGGCCGTTTCCCTGTTTACAATCACAATCCTTTCGGTAATTGTGTGCCGGTCGGGAAAACAAAAACCTTCGGCACAGCAGTTTCGGTAAATGAAGAAGTAATGAAATGTGATTTTAAAATCGGGATCAGCGGCACCGTACCGCACACCATGACCGGATTTGGCGGCGGCGGGAAAATTATCCTCCCCGGCGTGACCTCAATCGAGAGCACCAAACACAATCACCATCATGCTCAGACGGACTGCGTGCCCGGTCAGACGGGCATGGGCAATATCGATGATAATCCCGTTCGCCGTGATATCGATGAAGCCGCTGCCCTGGCCGGCCTGGATTTTAATATCAGTGTTTTATTTAACAGATCCGGTGACACCGCCGGAGTATTTGCCGGGGCACTGGCTCCTTCCTATGCCGCTTCGGTGAAAGAAGCGAAGAATCATTATTTCACGCCGCGTGTCACCGATAAGGATATTATCATCGCAAACGCGTTTATTAAAGCCACCGAAGCCAGCGGCTGCCTGAATATTGCCTACACTGCGGTCGGCGCACAGGGCGGGGACATTGTACTGGTGGTCAATGAGCCTGCCGGGCAGATCGTACATTATTTATACGGCGCTTTCGGCAGCGCGAGTTTTGGCCCGGAACACCTGACCAAAAAGGTACCGGCAAATGTGAAAAAGGTGTTGATCTATTCAGCTCTCCCCGACCTGGCCAACCGGGAATCATATCCCGCAACGGAGAAAGTGACATTTTTACATAATTGGGGTGATGTCTTAAAGATTCTGGAAGCGGATTACCCTGCGTCTGCTAGCGTCGCAGTCTTTCCGTACGCGGAAATGCAATATACAAAGTAAGTTTTATTTAATCTGTAACAGGGGGACACATAAATGGATGCATTCAAATTAAAAGAAGAAGATACGATTCGGGTGACCGAAAAGAACCTGCGTGAGACGGCTGTCAATATTTTCGAAAAGATGGGGATGCCGAGAGAAGACTGCCTGCTCGGCGCGGATGTCCTTATCACCGCCGACATGCGGGGGGTGTCCAGCCACGGTGTATCCAATATTCTGCAGCGGTATGTCGGGTTTTTCAAAGACAGTCTGATCAATCCCAAACCGCACTGGAAGATTTTACGTGAGACGCCGGGCATTGCCAGCATCGATTGTGACGGCGGTCTGGGGATCGTCATGGCCCCCCGGGCGATGGAGATCGCTATACAGAAAGCGCGCAATGTCGGGGTTGGTATGGTCACCATGCAGAACGGCAGGCACCTCAGTATGGCGTCTTACCATGCCATGCTTGCGCTGAAACACGACATGATCGGCATGTGTATGACATCGACCATGCCGTTCATGATCCCGACCTTCGGCGCTGAACCGCGGTTGGGTACGAATCCTATCGCGGTGGCCGCGCCGGCGGATAAAGAAGCGCCGTTTGTTTATGATGCCGCCACCACGGTTGTCGCAAATAACAAGATAACTTTAGCCCGCCGTTCCGGCGTCAAGCTGCTGCCCGGCTGGATCGCCGATGTTGACGGTACACCGATCATGGAAGAAGTCCCCGCGCCGCCGCCCGGCGTTGACCGCATCCTGCCGCTGGGCAGTACCCGGGAGATGGGTTCCCACAAGGGCTACGGCCTGGCCGGTGTCGTGGATGTCTTGAGCGGCATCCTGACCGGCGGCGGATACGGCGCCAGTAATCCAAAACATGTGTGCAATCACTGCGTTGTCGCTTATAATATTGAAGCCTTCATGGATACCAAACAGTTCAAGTCGACCATGGATGACTGGCTGCGGATGTTAAAATCGACCAAGCCAGCGCCGGGCCACGACAGGGTGTTGTACCCCGGACTGCCGGAGGCCGAGTGTGAGCGGGAGTACAAGGCCAAAGGTATCCCGCTCCACCGCGAAGTGGTGGACTGGTTGCGCAAGACCTGTCAGGAATACCATACACAGTGTTACGTGTAATATTTGTGTAAAACCGGGATAAATAACCGAATTATTGTCCGCTATTGGCTAAACCCTTTAATTTTAACGAATATTTTTTGACAAAGAAAAACCCGCAGGTCCTTTGGGTTTGACAACGGAAATTCGGATTGTTGGCGGGGAAGTTGGTTTAGAAATGAGCCGCCCGAGAATCGAACTCGG
>PMBW01000266.1 GCA_003153075.1 Dehalococcoidia bacterium
TGAGCCCTTCGATGCGGCCCGATTTCTTATTCCAGTATTCATCCGCGATGTGTAACCGTAGTACTGAGCCGAGAACAAGGCTGGTCACGCGCGGTTTTCCAAACTCGAGTATTTGAAGGACGCGGCATTCCATCTTGACCGGCGACTCTACTACCATTGGTGCATTAACGACATCTGCTTTTACGGGTGTAAGTCCAGCTTTACGAAATTCGCTCACCTCTCTGGGAAATGGTGCCGAGGTTATGTTCATGGCTGCCGCTAAAGTTTCGGTTACTACGTTTATAACAAACTCTTTGGTCAATTCAATGTTTCTGATGGTATCTTTCTTTTTCCCGTCTCGATACGAGCCAACGGAAAAACCTACCACCATCGGGAAACTACTCACCAGTCCATAGCAAGAAAACGGCGCAAGGTTGAATACCCCGTTCTCATCTACAGTAGAAACCCAGGCAATTGGCCGCGGTACCACGATATCGGTCATCAAATGTGAGGAATCTTGCAGGTTAAAATCGTCGGGATCAATTTTCATTTTTTGCCTCCAGTCTTCGCGGATTTTAATTACCTTTCTTGTCCTCTTTTGAAATGGTGGTCATGGATTGTTTCAGGTTTTCTGACTCACCTGATTATCTGGCAAACTTCGCTTACCGGTTTGCGGTCCTTGAGCGGACTTTCTGCCGGATAACCGACCGGAACGAGGGTGACTATGTCCATACCCACCGGGATTTTAAGTAGCTTTTCGATATCTACCTTAGCATGCAGCCCGCCTGTCATCCACAGTGTCCCCAACCCCTTTTGATGTAAAACCAGCATCAGAGTGGCGACTGCCGCCGAGGTGGATTGCGCCCATCCGGCTACAACCTGCAGCCCTTCGAACATCTGCCTGGCTTTGGGATCAATTTTAGCGCGCTTTGCCATTGCGTCAACCATCGGATTTGGGGATCGGATAGCGGCTACGACAATCAGAGCCGGTGCAGTACTTAGCGGGTCTACCCGGGGAAGGCTACCGGGACGGGAAGCTGGCGGCCCCGCGTTAGCCATTTCCGGCCACGACATCATGGTTTTCATATCCGCTTGTATAGCATCGGCGATGTTTTTAATTACCTTCTTATCCAGGATAATGAAGAAGCGCCAATTCTGGGCATTGCCGCCATTAGGCGCCCAGGTTGCCGTTTCTACCGCCTCCACCAGTACGGCTTCCGGCACCGGTTTATCCTGAAACAAACGAATCGAACGGCGGGTCTTGATCAGGGTGGCTAGTTCAGTACTTTCCATGGTGAAATCTCCTTTGTTTATTTTTTTACCTTATTATAACGACCTGGGTCGGTCAATTCATATCAATACTTGATATTGGGAAGGTTTACTTTCGACTTTTAGAGAAGATGGGTAAGCAATTCGTTAGATGAATAATCAATCGGCACTTCGATAATAACGGGTTTCACCCGGGAAAATGCCCATGTCAGGATTTGTTCTAAGCTGTCGCCAGGTTGGACTCTGACTCCCTCCACTCCAAAGCTATCCGCAAGTTTCACAAAGTCAGGGTTTGAGAAATCCACCCCGAAAGCCTTGCCAAATTTACTTATACTCTTCCACTTGATAAGGTTGTATCCGTCGTCCCTGAAAATGACGATCACGATATTAAGTCCCAGACGGCAAACAGTTTCTAACTCATGAACGTTCATCAGAAATCCGCCGTCTCCACAAATGGCCAGCACTTTTTTGCGAAGATGTAAAAGCTTAGCACTTATCGCGGCAGGTAGAGCAAATCCCATAGATGCAAAACCATTGGATATTAGAAGGGTGTTGTTGCTATATACCGGATAGAACTTCCCAACCCATAATTTGTTAGTGCCGACATCGCTGACTAAAATGTCGTCTTCTCCCAATATCTTACGTGCTGCGTGGAGTACCCGCTGCGGGCGGACCGGCCACGAGTTCACTGCTCCTTCTCTTTCAAAGGTTTCTACCATTTCCTGGTGGAGCGGGGGAAAATAATCTACTTTCTGGACATTGCGGATCATCCCACCTAAAAGCTCCATAGTTTCTCTGATATCAGAATTGATCTCGACTTCAGGCACATAATGGAGGTCAACCTCCGAAGTTGTAAAGTCGATGTGGATTATTTTCTTATCCAGGTCAGGATTCCATAAGGTTGGAGCGTACTCAACAAGGTCATAACCAATGGCAATCACTAAGTCAGACTTTCCAAACACCTCTGAAATCAGCCGGTCCCTCGCCAGACCGAGGGTTCCCGCATAACAATTGCTTTTGGCTGTTATAGCTCCCTTACCCATGAAGGTCGTCACTACCGGGATACCAAAATGTTCTGCAAATTCCCGGAGTTGCGAAGACGCATTTTTTCTTATAACCCCATTGCCGGCTAGTATCATTGGGGATCGTGATTTTTCAATCAATTCGGAAGCGTGTTTTAATGAATGGTTATCGGGAGAACTTCTCCGCGCTCTTATGGGCACGATAGGCTTTTCATGAGTTTCGTCTGCATCCATTGACGCCACGTTTTCAGGAAGCTCTAAATGGACAGCACCTGGTTTTTCAGTTTCAGCAACTTTGAAAGCTTTTCGAACAACTTCCGACACCACATCCGGAACCTCAATTCTAGTATTCCATTTTGTAACGGTTTCGAAGTTTTCCACAATGTCGACGTATTGGTGGGATTCTTTATGAATACGCTTTAAGTCAGCCTGTCCTGTAATGGCGACAAGCGGCGCTCTATCCAAAAAAGCGTCAGCGATTCCCGTCAATAGGTTGGTTGCCCCGGGCCCGAGCGTGGAAAGGCAGACCCCTGCCTTCCCGCTCAATCTACCATAAGCATCTGCCATGAAAGCGGCAGCTTGCTCGTGCCTCGTCAGTACAAACCTGATGCTAGATTTGCTCAAGGAATCCATAAGGTCGAGAGTCTCCTCACCCGGTATACCGAAGACAAATTGGACGCCCTCGTTTTCAAGGCATTTGATAAGCAAGTCAGAGGTTTTCATAGATAAGCCCTCCCTTCACAGTGAACACCGGCAATAACCCGGTTTCAATTTAACTTATTTGAAATAGCGTTTGCTAATTAACAAAGTGTTTACTTAAACCGTGCCTCGGGATTTTGTTAGATGTCTACTTTTTCTGAATATATTATAGACCTTGAGACACGACGTCAAATCCCTTGTAACGCCATACTCAAACCTGACTTTCCAGGGAATCATTGCGGCTTGAATGTCGATATTTGAACCAGGCTGTAAGAAGTGCCTGGTGGGCTAAAGTGGTTTCTTGCTGATCATCAAATAGAAAAAAACGTGTCTTTTACGAAATGATTATTATCAAAAATAACGTAGAAGTCCTGAAACTAATTGACATTGATGTATAGAAATACCAGGGTGCCCCACTCATCGCCGGCTACCACCGTATACATGCCGGAAGTCAGGGGAGTTAATTGAATTCCATTCGGGTAAGTTCCTTTGACTGTTTCGGTGGCTGACATCGAAGTCGGTGACGCTAGATCGCCGCCGGGCATGATAGCTGCATTGCTGCTATCGGGAAGAAAGTCGTATCCGGTTATCAATCTGATTAATTGTGGACAGGGAACTGCTCCAAATAATGCTAGCGGAGTCCCCTCCGAAATGTTCCGGGCATCATAGCGTCCCTGGAACACTGCTACGCCAAACGGTAGCGCATTAATATTCGGGCAGGCCCCGATGGTTAGGTCGTGAACACCCCAATTTGCTGCAGCGGCTACATTGTTGTTCGTGGAGAGTGTGTTGTACTCACTGATATTAATCTGGAGCGGTTCGCCCGAAGTTATCGTGTCCGCATTTACAGTGACTTGGAGCCGTAATCCATTCACCGATTGTACTGTTGTTGTCAGTGTTGCGCTTGTTGTCTCAGTATTTGTTTGCGCACAGCCAGTCATCAACACCAACACCAGAACGAAAAACGTTGATATGATATATAATCCACCCTGTATTCTCATAGTAATTTAATCTCGGTCAGGTCTTCATATTGGAAGGGAGCCATCACTTCCGGAACATTCGTATTTCTGGACTTGCTTGATAGCAATCGAGAAACCGGGAAGGCTTCCATTTCGCCTTGATCATAGGGTACCAATATCGATGCAGAGTCCGCCATGTTAAAATCGCCGCTGATCCACTTTTTCTCATCTTCTTGCCTCAAGATTACTGGCATTCTTTCTTTTGAATTGTGTATTCGAACTAATAGGGGTTAGCTTGGGCAGTTACTATAGAAAATGTATTGAGGGTTTTCCCTTTCTCTTTATCTTCCCAGGTATCCCAGATCCCGGCCATGGCAAATGCCTCTCGATTTTTTAATCTGATGTGGAAAGGATATTTTTTGTTATTCTACTCGTACCATTCATAAAAACCACCGGTAAGTACGAGGCACCGCTTGTTTCTAATAGAATCGCTATAAGCTGGTTTAATGTTTACCGTCTCGGATCTGGCATTGAGGGTTCTGAGTTTTATCTTGTTTGCCTCGGCGTCATCTTTTTCCCGCAGATTTTTCAAGTTCAAGATTAGTTTTGAGGCTTATTCAGTAGCGTTAGAAGCTGGCACTACCTATCGAAGTATTAAGAAGGAGTGTATTTTTCAGCTTTAGCAATTATAGTTTCCAACATGGAAATTAATAGTTGACGTTGATCCTCTGATAAACTTGACATGATTGTTTTTACCGATGTTATTTTCTTAATTTTATTGTAGGTGTTTAAACCTTTTTTTGTTAATTCAAATCTTAATTGGTTAGATTTAGGTGTCGCTCTTACCTTTTTCACCAACCCATCCTTTTCCATGAGGGTTACTTGCATGGACAGAGTATTGATTCCTCTGTCAGTATTTTTTGCCAGTTCTGCAAGAGTTGCCTTTTCCCCTAGTTTATAGACAATGATGAGCGTATTGGCTTGTCTGGGAGAAATGTGATAAGGTCTCAACTCCCTTTGTCTCGCTTGAAACATTAAATGTCTTGCTTTACCCAGTAAATATCTTGCGTACAGATTACTATCCCGAGAGATTATTTCCGGCATAGGATTTCAACTCCGTTTTTCACACAATTAATCAATGTAACTATTCCTAAAATTTATATTTTTGGTTTTGGGTAAATGCTAATTTCGTTATTAAGTATAATTGAAATGGCCGGCAGTAATCAACGTTTTTAATGATACTTGACAAAGGTCAAAACTGGTAGTATACTGCCAATTAATTTATAACATTCGATATTGAATGCGATATTAGATTCTATCTTGAATGTTGTTAGTTATTTGGCCTTAGTTCATTTTAAACTGACAGGCGACAAATCTCATTTTTTATATATTTTTAATAAATAATTGGAGCTGAATTTTAAGCGAATACCCGTTTGAGACTGGCCCTGTCCTAAATGATTCAGGGTACTGAGAGCTTCGTGGTTGGACTCACAGCTAAGTTCCGTTGTCGTGGCCTCCTACGACACGAGCCTTGTACCAATTTATATTAATGACTCGGCCAGTCTCAATTGAAGAAATCTAAATGTTCAAAGACAATTATTTGAAACTTATTCAAAATACAAAAAATAAAGGAAGGTTAATATGAATTTAAACGAACTGCAAAAGAA
>PMBW01000226.1:0-8883 GCA_003153075.1 Dehalococcoidia bacterium
ATACCCGGCGTATGCTTCAGCGAGCCGTCAAGTCCGAGCTCTCCCAGGAACACCAGGCCGTCGGCTTCCGCGGGCGCCTGTCCTGTGGCAATGATAGTTGCTACGGCGATCGGCAGGTCGTAGGCAGGGCCGGCTTTTTTTAGATTGGCCGGAGCCAAAGCAGCAACGACCCTTGTCCCCGGGAATCTAAAACCGGAATTCCTGACCGCGGCGCGGACGCGCTCACGGGCTTCCTGCACCGCCGCATCCGGCAAACCGACAACGCCAAAGAAAGGTAAGCCGCCCGAGATATCAACTTCAACCTCGACGATGACCCCTTCCATTCCCACGACGGCGCAACTTCTAACTTTCGCTAACATGTGATTAGGATTTATGTTACATGTTAGTAGTTGATACTGTCAAGCAATTTCAATTTATTAAGGGAATGTTTAGGTGCCCGAAGAACCATTGATATTGGCGTTATTGTAGCCGTTGCATTCTAAAGTTTGTAGTCGTCAGGACAGCACAATTCCTATATTCATTTCATTTTTAGGGAGAATTCAAAGACCGGCATTTAAACCCCCGCCAGTTCTCTGCCGAATTTCAGCAGTCTTTTCACCCGTTCCGTATCGTTGGTTTCCGCGTAAATCCGCAGGATCGGCTCCGTGCCGGAGAACCTTACTAAAAGCCACGAATTATCCGTCAGGATAAAGCGGAACCCATCCTGCGTATCCAATCTGGCTACTTTGACATTTTCGATGCTTTTAGGTGCATTATCCCGCACACGATCAATAATGGCCTGCCTCTTTTCTTCCGGGAAATGCAGGTCGATGCGGTCATAATAGTGCTCCCCGACTTTGCTGTAAAGATAAGCTAATAATTGCGAGGGTGTCTTGCCGGTTTTCACCATGAAATCCAGGAAATACAGTCCGGCGGGAATTGCATCCCGCTCCGGGATGTGTCCGCGGAAGCCGTAACCGCCGCTTTCTTCGCCGCCGATCAGGGCGTTTTTGGCGATCATTACCGGCGCGACGTATTTAAACCCGACCGGAGTCTCGTAGACCGGCACCTTGTAAATTTCCCCTAAACGATCGAGCATACCGGTGCTGGTGATGGTTTTCACCAGCGGGCCGCGCTCACCGCGTACTTCCAGCAGATATAAACAAAGCAGCGCGAATACCTGCAGTTGGGTCAGGAACACGCCTTTTTCATCAATAATGCCGATGCGGTCGGCATCTCCATCAGTGGCTAACCCGACACTGGCTTTTTGCAGGGTCACCAGGGCTAAGAGTTTTTGCAGATTGACGGAAATCGGTTCGGGATTGATTCCCGGGAAACAGGGATTACGTTCGCTGTTGATCTCATTCACCTGGGTAGCGCCGCCGCCCAGCAGCGTCTTGAAATAACCTGCTCCCACGCCGTACATCGAATCCACGGTGATTTTAAGACCGGCATTGCGTAAGCTATCGAGGTTCATGAGCTTGTTGATACCGGCGAAATAGGAGGGGGTCAAATCCAGGTATTCTACGGACTTATTATTCAGCGCTTGCGCTAGCGGCAAGGTATTGATCGTATTTGAATTAAAAGCCATATCGATGTATTTTTCTACTTCAAGCGAGGTCTCAGCTGACACACTGGCGCCGGTTTCCTCGCGAAATTTAAAGCCGTTCCATTTGGCCGGATTGTGGCTGGCCGTGATGGCAATCCCACCCCCGGTCTTTTTCGTGATCACCCCGAATGAAACAAACGGTGTGGGGATAGCTTTGGGGGAGAGATAAACCTTGATACCGTTTCCGGCCATAACCTCAGCGGCGGCAGCAGCAAAATCCTCAGAGGCGAAGCGGTGATCATAGCCGATGTAAACCCCGCGGCCTGCCAATCCTTTTTGTTTCAGGTAATCGCTCGTGCCCTGCGCGCAGATACGCACATTGGTAAAGGTAAAAGCGTCCGCAATGACTGCCCGCCAACCGTCGGTGCCGAATTTGATGGGGTTATTCATCTTCAACCTCCGTGCGAAATTCTACATTCTGATATCTAAATTCAAAATAAATCCGAATCTAAAAAAGTTAATGCTAATATGCACTAGCTGTTGGTAAAGGCAATGTAACTATCCTGAGACGGATTTTCCCACTTAATGGTGATTTTCAGATATTCAGTCTGGTTGTGAGTCAGGCTATAAGGCACGTACGGCTCACCGATCTCCCATTCCGTATGGTCTTCGATCGGGTGGTAGCGGAGGGTCTCGGTGTGCTGTTTAAAGGCGTGAATAATGGCGGTTATAGGCTTCGACCGTAGTGACGGATCGCCAAGCACTTCATCAATGGATAAAAACTTTGGTTTTTTCTGCAGTTTTGCCGGTTCGATCTTGACGTAGATTGTCGGCGGGATTGGTTCCGGCACCCGCCATTTATGAATATATAACCGGAAACTTGCCTGGACGGGATTACCATCTTTATCAATCGATTCTACGGTGGTTTCCCAGTAAATTTTGTTTTTGGTTTCTTTGCTGACTTTGCGGTCGTTCGATTCGGACATGCCTATTAACCTCTTTTCGATGCAGCCTTGGATTCAATAAACTTCTTTAAGATTAATCTAATACATCAAGGATTTCAAGCAAGGACGTTACTTCAAAATCAGGCTTAATTGCATTTTCCCATTTAAGATTTAGCTTTTTTCATGTGACAATATATCCCTAACTAAAATGTCATTCCAGCTTTCACCGGAATGACATTTNNTTATTTCTTCCCGAAAGCCGCTTTTTTCAGTGTTTCCACCATATCGAGCTTTTCCCACGGCAGGTCGACATCGGTTCTGCCGAAGTGGCCGTAGGCCGCGGTTTTCTGATAGATTGGTCGGCGCAGGTCAAGGTACTTGATAATGGCGGCCGGCCGCAGGTCGAAGTATTTCTCCACCAGTTTCAAAATATCGTCGTTCGGGATCTTATTAGTATCGAAAGTCTCCACTGATACGGAGAGCGGGGCGGCTTTGCCGATCACATAAGAAATCTGGATTTCCAGGCGGTCGGCGATCCCTGCGGCCACCAGGTTCTTGGCGATGTATCTGCCCATGTAAGCAGCGCTGCGGTCGACTTTGGTGGGGTCTTTGCCGGAAAAAGCGCCGCCACCATGCCGGGCGATACCGCCGTAAGTGTCAACGAGGATCTTACGCCCGGTGAAACCGGTATCTGAAGCAGGCCCGCCGATAACAAATCTGCCGGTGCCGTTGACATAGAATTGTGTATCTTTATCGATATATTTGGCGGGAATGACTTTCTTGATCACTTTCTCGATGATGTCTTTGCGGATCTGCTCGTTGCTGGGTTCCGGATCATGCTGGGCGGCAATGACGACGTTGGTAATGCGCTTCGGTTTGCCCTTGCTATATTCGACAGTCACCAGTGATTTACCGTCCGGCCGCAGATAGGGGATAATCTTCTTTTTTCTGGCCTCGGCTAATCTCAAACATAATTTGTGTGATAAAGCAATCGGGAGCGGCATCAGTTCCGGTGTCTCGTTACAGGCAAACCCGAACATCATGCCCTGATCGCCGGCGCCTTCCAGATCCAGCGCATCGACTTTTTTCTTTGCTTTGGCTTCCAGTGATTTGCTTACACCCAAATCGATATCGGCTGATTGTTTTTTAATACCGACTATAACGCCGCAGGACTGGTAATCGAAGTTATAGGCGGGATTAGTATAGCCGATGCCCTGAATCGTCTTGCGTACTACTTCCTCGACGTCGACGTAGCATTTGGTGGTGACTTCGCCTAATACCACGACGAGACCTGTCGTGACGGCAGTTTCGCAAGCCACCCGGCCCATCGGGTCTTGTGCCATGATCGCGTCCAGGATGCCGTCGGAAATCTGGTCGCAAACTTTATCGGGGTGCCCTTCGGTGACGGATTCCGAACTGAGTAGGTATTTCCCTGATTCCATAAAACAATTCGCCATTAACTCTCCTTTTTACGTCCCTTCCTGCCAGCTGTCCAGATATTCTTGCTGTTCAGGCGTCAGTGTATCAATTTTAATACCCATTGAAGCGAGTTTCAACCGGGCAACATTTTTATCGATTTCGTCAGGCACGCTATAAACCTTATTTTCCAGCTTACCCTGGTTTTTGATCAGATATTCCATGCAGAGAGCCTGGTTGGCAAAGCTCATGTCCATCACGCTGGCCGGATGCCCTTCGGCAGCGGCGAGGTTGATCAGTCTGCCTTCTCCCAGCAGGAATAATTTACGGCCGTTCTTTAATGTGTATTGTTCGACGAACGGGCGGATTTCCTGTTTCTTTTTAGAAAGGCTCTCCAGTGCCGGAATGTTGATTTCCACGTTAAAATGGCCGCTATTAGCCATGATCGCGCCGTCTTTCATTACAGCGAAGTGTTCTTTATCGATGACATTTTTATCGCCGGTAATCGTCACAAACACATCCCCGATTTTGGCGGCTTCGGCGATCGGCATTACTTCGAACCCGTCCATCACGGCTTCCAGCGCCCTGACCGGTTTGACCTCGGTCACTACAACGCGGGCGCCCATCCCTTTGGCTCTCATACCGAAACCGTGTCCGCACCAGCCGTAACCGCAGAGCACGACAATTTTACTGGCCCAGAGCAAGTTCGTGGCGCGCGTGATGCCGTCCATCGTGCTCTGTCCGGTGCCGTAGCGGTTATCGAACAGATATTTGGTTTCCGCATCATTCACAGCGATGATCGGGTATTTCAATGCTTTCGCCTTTGCCATGCTGCGCAGGCGGATTACACCGGTGGTGGTTTCTTCGGTGCCCGCGATGATATTTTTGATCAATTCCTTGCGTTTGGTGTGCATCGTGGAGACTAAATCCGCGCCGTCGTCGCAAGTGATCTGCGGTTTATAGTCCAGAGCGGTGCTGATGTGCTTGTAATATGTGGCGCTATCTTCGCCTTTGATCGCGTTGGTTGGGATGCCGTATTCCACTAATGCTGCGGCGACATCGTCCTGAGTGCTGAGCGGATTAGAAGCGCAGAAAATCGCGTCCGCGCCGCCTTCTTTTAAGGCTAAGGCTAGATTGGCGGTTTCTGTGGTGATGTGCAGACAGGCGGCGATGCGGATCCCTTTCAGGGGCTTCTCTTTCTTAAACCGTTCGGCGATGAGTTTGATCACCGGCATCGAACGACCGGCCCACTCTATCCGGTTTCTCCCCAATTCCGCCAAGGACGCGTCTTTAACATCGTAGTTTTTCTTAGTTGCCATTTCGACTCCTTATTAACAGTGTTGAAACTGCTTAACTACCTCCGGCGGCACATTCACTGTTCCCATTATGACAGGTTTCTGGTGACAATCACTTCCGCCGGTGCTAATCAGTTGATGCTTGCGCGTAAATTCTAGGTAGGCAGCAATGGTGGCATCATCGTGTCTGGGATGCCAGCATTCCAGACCATTGATATATTCTATCATATTTTCCGAAATAATTCGGATTTGCTGCCGCAGGTCTTTCGTAATCATTGCCAGAGAAGTCCCGCCGGGGTCGTTGCCATGCGCCAGCACTAACACCCCGCCGGCGTTATGGATTAAATTTGAGGCCTCGGCTAGAGACAGCGGGTATTTCGGCACGTCGCACTTCACCAGATACCGGTCGAAGGCTTCCTGTGTATCCTGTACGATGTGTTTTTTGATCAGATAAGCTGCGATATGAGGCCGTCCGAAAGCGCCGTCGACGCTGTTCCGGATGTTCTGAATATCCTGTTCTGTGAATAGGGGCAGACCTTCATTTTTAAATTCGGTATTAATTTTTTCTAAAATCTTTTGGGCTCGCTTTTCGCGGTGTTCGCGCATCAGTTGCAGCTTATCAGCTAGGGCCTGATTGTGGATGTCATAGTTGTAGCCCAGAAAATCAAGAGAAACTGCTTTGCCTTGCGAAGGTTGGAATGTCACATTCAATTCCACTCCGGTAATATAACCGATGCCGGCTGTGTTTGTGAGGTTAATTGCTTTTTCCTGCGCCTCCGTTGAGTCATGGTCGGTGATGGACATGAAGCCGATATTACGCCTGAGGGCTTCCTGAATTACCTCTTTTACGGGCAGAGCGCCGTCAGAACCTGTGCTGGTGTGAATGTGCAGGTCAATCTTCATTACGACTTCTTATCGATGGCTTTAACATACAGGCAGGCTGATTCTCCAACAATGGTATCGATGATGTGTGGGGGATTTTCAGATATTGTAACATATTTCGGCAATAATCCGGATTTTGTGATTTTAATAATTGATGAATATCCTGATTTCCAATATTATTTACAGACTGAAAATATTATCCTGCATAGAAAAAACTGCTGTCGGTCCGGTTTTGAAGGGGTAACCGGCTAAGGGGTATAATATTAAACATTACCATTCGGATAAGCGGCACAGATTATTTTGAGAATATTTAGAAATGTAATACCGTAGGCATGTTGGAGTTTCTTATTATGACACAAGGTGAATATGAGGTATTTTGAGGAATTATGAAGAAAAATATTATAGTCGCCGGATCTTTGGCGTATGACAGGATTATGGACTTTCCGGGATACTTTTCCGACCATATCCTTCCGGAAAAGATACACATGTTGAATGTCGCTTTTCAAGTGGACAGCGTAAAGGAAAAATTCGGCGGCACGGCGGGTAATATTGCCTATGCCCTTAGCTTATTGGGTGAGAATCCTATAATTTCCGGGGCAATGGGACATGACTACCGTAAATATTTCGAATGGCTTGCGAAGAATGGGATCGCTACCAAAAATATAAAAATAATAGAGAATGAACTTACTGCCAGCGCATATATAACTACAGACAAGGCTGATAATCAGATAACCGGGTTTCACCCTGGCGCAATGAAATACCCGGCCGCTCTTGATTTCGAAAAATTGAATTCAAAAGAAACAATCGTAATCGTCTCTCCGGGAAATCTGGCTGACATGGTGAGTTATCCTGATATTTGTAAGGCCAGGGGAATTGACTATATTTTCGACCCCGGGCAATCATTGCCGATGCTGGAGGCCGTAAACCTGATCCAATCGATTAAAGGATGTCGGATTCTGATTGCTAATGACTATGAACTGGAACTGATAACAAGTAAAACAGGACTTAAAAAAGCCGAACTGCTAAAACTGGCGGAGACTATAATTGTTACTCAGGGAGAATCGGGCTCACTGGTCTCTACTCAAAATGAGGAGTTTAAAATCCCTGCGGTAAAACCAAAGAAAGCCGTGGATCCGACCGGCGCCGGTGATGCGTATAGAGGCGGTTTGATTAGCGGTCTGGTGCATGGAAAGAGCATCAGGGATTGTGCGAAGATGGGCAGTGTTTGTGCGTCTTTCTGCGTAGAGTGCTATGGTACGCAAGAGTATAGCTTTAGCAAAGAAGAATTTAATGAAAGGCTCGCCAATTGCGGATAATCTCATCTGTCAGGATACTTGCCCCGGAAACCGGTTGGCGATAGGAATATTAATATCCGATCAACCCAAGATAGATCTGATTGTGTTCAAGTGTTTTTATTTCTTTAAACCGTATTACTTCAGATGAGCTTGGGAAACCGGTAGCTAATCAAGACTTCAATTAAAAGCGCACAACCTATCGTGGTACTAGAATATTCTGGATAATGCAAAGCCAAGGTGTGACGATTGCCGGCATCCTGAAGATTTTGCCCTGAAAAAATTAAAGGGTCTTATTTCTTGGAGGTGGTTTTCTTTTCAGCTTTGCGCCGGTCTTCCGCCATGGTTTGTTTGTGACGGTGTTGACGCAGAGCCATTTTCTTACCTTTGTTCATATCTATTAATTTACTCCAATTTCAATAAAATTCCAAGTCCCGTGTTTAAATACTCAAGATTCAAATATCAATAATCAAGCCACTCTTTTTCCGTTTATTAGTCTTGAATCTTGATATTTGGTTATTTCGTTAAAGGTATTTACCCCTGATATAAACAGAAAGGTCGGCCAGCAGCTGTAAAGCGCGTTCTGCCGCTGCTTCACTGCCGATCGGTCCCAGGCCGCAGGCCGGCAGCAGCAACCCCTGCTCGATCAAGGTTTTCAACGGGATACCTTTACGGTTAAACGGCGCCATCGCCGATTCCAGGCGGTCTTTCAAACTGGCGACGGATTCTTTGTTAACAGATTCGGCATCAGTGGGCACAATTCCCCAACCGACACAGCCGCCCCTGTCCAGGAATTTCTTTACCTCCGCGGGATAGATTGCCAGTGAATCCGCGTATTTATAGGCATCGAAGTGGATGATATTGGCGCTCGTTTGGAGCAAAATCGACCAATCGGTATTACCGCAGCAGTGCACGCCTTTAATGCCCTTGATACCGGCGAAAGTTTCTTCCAGCGCGCTGATCACCTGCTCGCGGGATAACTGCATGGCGATCGAACCGAAAGCGGTCATGTACGGCTCATCGACGAAGATGATGGTGTTTCGGTTGAGTTTGCTCAAGACCTGTTCCTGCCAGCTGGCTTTCAGGCGCAAGAACTTTGGCACTACATCTCCCAGCGTCTCATCGTAAATAATGCCCTTTCCGGTTTCATCTGTAACGGTCAATCCCCAGCTCACCGGCCCGGTCACATGACCCTTGATAGCGCGCGGGCTNNTGTTTGGTCAGGTCCTGTTTGCGGTCGACGTAAATCTTCTCATTTTTGATAACAATGCCCGGAAAGCCTTCGCTGTACTGGGCATACATATTCTCTAAAAACGTACGTTTCGGCAGTTGCGGCCAGGCGGGAAGATCGCGCAAATAATGCGTAACCAGTTCGCAGGCGCGAGCCGGGTCTTTGTGCGGCACACTGCCGATGATGGTCGGTAAACAACCGAATTTAGTGTTGAACACTTTTTCTCCAAATCGAGTTGTTTCTCCCCGTTGTAAGGGGATATTAAGAGGGATTTATTAATTCAATTAATACGATA
>PMBW01000226.1:8893-14164 GCA_003153075.1 Dehalococcoidia bacterium
CCCATCTTCTTTTTCGTCGCGGCTGGTATTTTATCGTGAGCGGTCACGATCGCCCCATCCAGCGCATGCGCGCAATTACATTCGGGGTTGGCCGGAATTTTCTTTACTGCCAGCTTGATAATGTGCTTCGATAAAGCAATATTATCGTTCAGGGTCTTGATCACCGTGGCCACATCCACCGGCTTGCCCGGATCCCACCAACTGTCATAATCCGTAACGCAAGCGATCACCGCGTAGCACATTTCCGCTTCCCTGGCCAGCTTCGCTTCCGGGAGCGTAGTCATCCCGATGATATCCGCTCCCCAACTGCGGTAGAGTTTAGATTCTGCGCGGGTGGAAAAGGCCGGCCCTTCCATGCAAACATAGGTGCCTTTGGCATGAACGGAGGCCTTGGCTTCCCTGGCCGATTGGTAGAGAATCTGGCTCAGTTCTTTACAAAATGGTTCGGCGAAACCGATGTGCGCGACAATGCCGTCTGTGAAGAAGGTTCCAACGCGGTTCCGAGTGCGGTCGATGATCTGGTCGGGAATCACTAAATTGCCCGGCGCCAATTCCTGTTTAAAACTGCCGCAACTACAAACGGCGATGATTTGCTCCACACCGATCGATTTCAGCGCGTAAATGTTGGCGCGCGACGGTAATTCGGTTGGAGAAATGAAATGCCCTCTCCCATGCCTGGGTAAAAAGGCAATACCAATGCCGTCCAGCTTGCCGACGGTGATCGCATCAGACGGCTTGCCGAAGGGTGTCTCAACATTAATATGCTGGATATCCGTTAATCCCTCGATATCATCCAGTCCCGTCCCCCCGATGACGGCAATTTTGGCTTTTGGTGTGTTTGGCATGTAGTTTCTCCTTGTTTACATCAGCTTCAGTTGTTTATCGCTAATTTTGCGGTTAGTAATCGGCTTTCTAATTATACCCTTTTCGGTGATAATGGCAGTGATATATTTGTTCGGGGTGACGTCAAAAGCCGGATTTGCCGCTCCGACATAACGCGGGGCGATGGCGATCCCTTTAAGATGTGTTATTTCTGACGGATTGCGCTGCTCGATTGGGATACGGGCGCCCGTACTTAACGATAAATCGAAGGTGCTGGTGGGCGCGGCGACATAGAACGGTACTCGGTTTTCCTTCGCCAGTACCGCCACCGAATAAGTGCCGATCTTGTTGGCGGTATCCCCGTTGGCGGCAATCCTGTCCGCGCCGACAATCACACAGTCGATCTTGCCCTTCTTCATGAAGTACCCGGCCATCGAATCCGTGATCAGGGTGACCGGAATTCCGATCTTTCTTAGTTCCCAGGTGGTCAAACGCGCGCCTTGCAGCAGCGGACGGGTTTCGTCGGCATAGACCTGGACTTTTTTGCCCTGCAAATGCGCGTAGATGATAATGCCTAAGGCCGTTCCATAACCGGTGGTGGCCAGCGGACCGGTATTGCAATGGGTTAAAATCGTCATGCCGTCTTTGATCAACTCGTTGCCGTTTTTACTCAATGCGATGGTGGCATCGGCTTCTTCGTTGTGGATTTTCTTCGCTTCTTTCAATAATATTGTTTTTATCTCTTCGACATTTTTACCCTTGGCGGCAGCGATTTCCATCCGTTCGATTGCCCAGAATAAATTGCGTGCCGTGGGTCTAGTGCCACTAATTGCAATTGCAACGTCATGCAGTTCAGATACGAAAGACGCTTTACTTTTCGCTAAGATTTGCATAGCACCAAGTACCAGACCGTAGGCGCCTGCCACCCCGATCGCCGGCGCGCCGCGGATTTTTAGTTCTTTGATAGCGGTCATTATTTCGTGGTAATCGGTGATTTCCAGGTAGACTTCTTCCGCCGGTAAAAGCGTTTGGTCGAGGAGTTTCACCATGTCGCCCTTCCATTCGATCGGTTGGTAATTGACTACCATCTTGCTTTTATTCATTTTTACCACCTGTTATGTTGTTATTCTGAGGTTACCGCAGCGCGCGGCTTGAAGAATCTAGCTTTTCACGGGTATAATACCATGTTCAATAACCAGATGCTTCGCTTTGTACAAGCAAATTGTGTAATAGATCAGTTCAACATGACAAGTCATTTTATTTTATTGCCCAATCGCGGGATAAACATCGGCACCTGCCGCTTGTAGTCAATATACGCCTGTCCGAACTTCTTTTCCAGTTCTTTCTCCTCGACGAACTTAAGATAAACAATGTGTACTATCAGGAAGAGCGGAATGAAAATTATCAGCAATGTAAACGACTGCATTAGCACTGCCAATCCGAGCAGTAGAATCGTCCAACCGAGATGCATCGGATTCCGGACGATGCGGTAAAGTCCATTGGCGACAAGCACCGGCGGCGGATTAAACGGGATCGGGGTACCTCTTATGCGTAAAAACCGGATGATAGTCCATATTACCATCGGCACCCCAATTACCAATAGAAAGACGCCTACCGGAAATCTGATGACTGGAGGAATTGTCATTTTGATACTGAAGCCTTTATCTACAAGAGGCGCCAGCCAGATCATGATAGCCACCGCGCCGTACCAGAAGACCGCGCCCGCAATCGACCAGAGCAGCCTGCGTCGACTCTGTTTAACTCCGATCCGGTAGACAAATTCCGCGACTTTGTTCACTTCTTCCTGAAATCGGTGCTGTTGTATTTATTCATGGCCTCGGTTAATCCACCGGTCAACAGGCTTTGCAGCGCCGCGCTAACACAGGGGATGACTTCCTGCATTATTGCTTTTTCTTCGGTGGTGAAATCACCCAACACATGGTTAATGACATCGTCCTCGCCGTTTTTACCGGTTTCCTGGCCGTTCGGGCGCCCTATGCCTACGCGCACCCGGATGAATTCCTGATTGCCAATGTGATGCACGATGGAATTGATGCCGTTGTGGCCGCCGGAACTGCCGCCCAAACGGATGCGGATCCTGCCTAATGGCAGGTCCAGGTCATCATGGACAATGATCAGGTTTTCGAACTTGACCTTGAATTTCCTGACCAGTCCGCCGAGGCTGACGCCGCTGTTATTCATGAATGTCTGCGGTTTAGCTAAGATAATGTCGTGGGTGGCAATCCTGCCTTCGACGATTTTAGCCTGGCTACTGCTGCGTTTAAATGCCAGGCTGTTTTCGTGCGCAAAATGGTCGAGGCACATAAACCCGATGTTATGCCGGTTACCGGCGTATTTGGTGCCCGGATTCCCCAGACCGGCAATTAATCTGACTTCAGTTTTTCTGTCCCAGAATGGCAAGTAATTTCTCCTCGTTAATTTGTTCTGTGCCCAAGGCGCGGGCGCGTACTAATTTGTTCTCCCCCGGGTCTTCCCCGACAACCAGATAGGTGGTGTTTTTCGTGACGTTATCCTTCGCGGTGCCACCCAAAGCTTTAATGCGGTTGTGTGCTTCCTCCCGCGAGAAAGTTTTCAAAGTACCGGTAATAACAAATTCTTTCCCCGACAGCGGCAAACCCTCCTGCGCCAGTTCCTGCTGAGGCCAAACTCCGGCCTGCCGTAGCTTCTCCAGTATCTTGCGGTTCTCTTCTTCGCGGAAAAAGGCCATGATGCTGTCGGCGATCTTAGGTCCGATGCTGGAGACGGTCATCAACTTGTCCCGGCTGGCATTCCCCAGATCTTCGAGATCTTTAAAGTGCTCGGCTAACAGGTTTGCGGTCTCCTCGCCCACATGACGGATACCGAGTGCATTGAGCACGCGCGGAAGATTGGCAGATTTGCTTTTTTCGATGGATTTAATAATGTTATCTGCGCTTTTTTCGCCCTTCTTTTCCAGTTGGATTATCTTGTCGCGTTTGTCTTTGAGGGTGTAAAGGTCGGCTGCGTCCTTGACCATTCCTTCCTTGAGGAGCAGTTCGATGAATTTTTCCCCGACGCCGCGGATATCCATCGCGCCGCGAGAAACAAAGAATTCGATGCGTCCCTGCACCTGGGCCGGGCAGGCGGCGTTACTGCAGTAATACATTACTTCACCCTCTGGTCTGACCACCTGACCACCGCAAACAGGGCAAGCCGGGCGACCTTTTTCCTGATTGTAGATCTTATCCAACAGGGAGAATATTTTTTCATTACCGGTGCGTTTGCTGAGAATGGGTCCGACGACATCCGGGATAACATCGCCGGCGCGCTGAATATAAACCCAATCGCCTTCACGGATATCTTTGCGGCGCATGTCGT
This sequence comes from Dehalococcoidia bacterium, assembly GCA_003153075.1. The sequence goes on from PMBW01000226.1 coordinate 13,073, forward strand.
CTTCATTATGTAAAGCAGCACGCTCAATCGTGACACCCCCGATCTGCACCGGTTCGAGGATGGCGAAGGGGTTTAAAGTGCCGGTGCGGCCGACGCTTATACCGATTTCCTTGAGTTGTGTGGTGCCCTGGATGGCCGGAAATTTGTAGGCGATGGCCCAGCGCGGTTCACGCCCGACGTCGCCCAAACGGGTGTGATATTCCATCAAATCCGCTTTGACGACCACACCGTCAGCTTCATAAGGCAAGGTGTCCCGTTTTTCCGTCCANNCCGGAATCCCAGCGTTTTGAAATATTCGAGTGTTTCCCAATGCGTGGCGGGCATTGCTTTACCTTCGGCGTAAAGGAGCCAATAGACGTAAATATTCAGGTTGCGTTTGGCCGTGATGCGCGGGTCAAGCTGGCGCACCGAACCGGCGGCTGCGTTGCGGGGGTTAGCGAAGAGCGGCAAGCCTTCGTTCTCACGCTCCCGGTTCAGCTTCTGGAAGCCGGCTTTGGGAAGATAAACCTCGCCGCGGACTACAAGCCTCGACGGCGCATCTTTCGGGATGGAAAGGGGGATGCTGTGAATCGTGCGCAGATTCTGGGTAATGTCCTCGCCGCGGAAACCGTCGCCGCGAGTTGCGCCGCGGACGAATTGGCCGTTGACATAGGTCAAGGCGATGGCGAGTCCGTCCATTTTATGCTCACAGACCATATCGAACTGAGTGACGCCTAACAGTTTCAGTGTGCGGGCGTGCCAGGCGTAAAGATCTTCGGTGATATAGGCATTGCCCAACGATAGTAAAGGAATAGGATGCTCTACCACACCGAGCGCTTCCACCGGGGCAGCGCCCACGCGCTGTGAAGGGGAATCCAGTGTTAAAAGTTGCGGGTAGTCCGCTTCCAGCTTGCGCAATTGCTGCATCAGGTTGTCGTACTCAGCGTCGCTGATCTCCGGACTATCCAGGACATAGTACCGGTTGTTATGGTAATTGAGCTGCTTTTTAAGCTCGTTTATTTTATTCTGAATATCAGTTAGGTCGCTCACGTTTCTTACTCTCGTATTTTTGGTCAAGATAGTCTGCTTTTGAATCATATTCTAACATAAAAG
>PMBW01000049.1 GCA_003153075.1 Dehalococcoidia bacterium
TCCTTCACTTCGTTCAGGATGACAATTCCATTTGGTTGACAATTAACAACTGATAATAGAAACTTAATATATAAGCAGGAGGGAACAAATGAGCAAAGTTTTTGAAGGTGTCTTACAGGGCAAAGGACTTAAATTTGCTGTTGTAATCTCTCGTTTTAATGAATTTATCACCGGCAAATTACTCGAGGGTGCGCAGGATGCTCTGAAGCGTCACGGTGTTTCTGATGCAGACGTTGACATCGCCTGGGCGCCTGGCGCTTTTGAGATTCCTCTTGTTGCTAAAAAATTAGCTGAAACTAAAAACTACGATGCAGTTATCTGCCTCGGCGCTGTAATCCGCGGCGCCACTCCGCATTTTGAGTATGTCGCCGGTGAAGTTTCTAAAGGTGTTGCCAAAGTCGGTTTGGATACCGGAGTGCCAATTCTCTACGGCATTATCACTGCCGATAATCTGGAACAGGCAATCGAACGCGCCGGTACTAAAGCCGGTAACCGCGGTTTTGATGCAGCAGTCAATGCCATCGAAATGGCCAACCTATTGAAAGGCATTAAATAACTTTCCGCCCATTCAATACTTGAAGGACAGCCCGATGACAGATCCTATTGAAGAATTGAAAGCTCTTGGTAAAGCTGCGAAAGTTGCCAGCAGGCCTTTGGGTTATCTTTCTACCGATATTAAAAATAAAGCCCTGCGCAATATCGCTGATGATCTGCGCAGTCAGACCAAAAATATTTTGGCCGCCAATAAACTTGACCTGCAACAGGCATCTGCCAATGGCATCAATGAAACCATGCAGGACAGACTTCTCCTCAACGAAGCTCGACTGGAAGCCATGGCTAAAGATGTTTTGGTTGTGGCCGGGCTCCCCGACCCGGTGGGGGAAGTATTCGATATGCGCACCATGCCCAACGGTTTACTCATCGGCAGGAAACGGGTTCCGCTGGGTGTCATCGGCGCGATGTACGAAAGCCGCCCGAATGTGACAATCGATATCTCCGCTCTGTGCCTGAAATCAGGCAACGCCGTAATCCTGCGCGGCGGCAAAGAAGCTTTCAACTCTAACGTTGCACTGGTAAATCTGGTGCAGGCCGCGGTAAAAAAAGCGGGTGTTCCGGCAGGCGCCGTCCAATTTGTCGAAAACACCGACCGAGCGTTAGTAAAGGAAATGCTTAAACTCAATGAATACATTGATTTAATGATTCCCCGCGGCGGCGAACCGTTTGTAAAATTCGTTATCCAGAATGCAGCCATGCCCGTCGTCGCCGGTGGTATCGGGGTTTGCCATACTTATGTTGATAAAACCGCTGACCTGCAAAAAGCGGTTGCAATAGTTTATAACGCTAAAGTTCAAAAACCTTCAGTCTGTAACGCGCTGGATACTATTCTGGTGCACAAAGATATTGCCGAGAGTTACCTACCGGCAGCGGCTATTGCATTGGCCAAAGCCGGCGTTGAAATGCATTGTGATAAAACCTCAATGGCAATATTAAAATCTCAAAAAGGATTAAAATTGAAAGCAGCCGTTGAAGCAGACTGGGGTAAAGAGTTCCTGGCGCTCATCGCTGCTGTAAAAGTTGTAGATTCTCTGGACGCCGCACTTGAACATATCGCGACCCACGGTTCGGGCCACTCCGAAGCCATTGTCACTGAAGATTACACATCCGGAATGCGCTTTTTGAATGAAGTGGACGCGGCCTGTGTTTATATCAATGCCAGCACCCGCTTTACCGATGGCAGTCAATTTGGTCTGGGCGCCGAAGTGGGTATCAGCACGCAGAAAATGCATGCCCGCGGTCCGCTGGGACTGAAGGAACTGACCAGTTATAAGTGGATCATCTTCGGCAGCGGCCAGGTCAGACCATAGACCAGCTAATAGCTTTAAGCGGTCCGCTTTCGCTCAACAAACCGGTGGAACAGGCATCTCTGCTTGTTTAATTTCCTCACTTGCAAATTATAGACTAAAAAGCCCCTCTTTTTAAGAAGGGCTTTTTGATGATTCAAGAGCATGTTCGAAATCTATCGTCTGCGGGCTGAGTCGATCGCTTCTTTCTGCGAAGCGAACAATTCCCGAATTCCTTTGCCAGCCAATTCCAGCAGGATATCAATGCTTTCTTTCGTGAACGGCTTTTTCTCCGCAGTACCCTGGATTTCCACAAACTCTCCGTTCCCGGTCATCACCACATTGAAATCGGCATCCGCCTGGGAGTCTTCGTCATAGCACAAGTCAAGCATTCTGGTACCATGTACAATCCCAACGCTGGTTGCGGCAACTGCCTGATTTAGCGGGACCGAGGATAAAACACCCATATTGGCCAGTTTGTCCATCGCCAGATAAAGCGCCACGTAGGAACCGGTAATGGCGGCAGTTCGGGTGCCGCCGTCTGCCTGCAAAACATCACAATCTATGGCAAAAGTCCTCTCGCCCAGGGAGGTCATATCTGTAATTGCCCGTAAAGAACGTCCGATCAATCGCTGGATTTCCTGACTTCTGCCGGAAACTTTACCTTTTGAAGAATCACGGTC
>PMBW01000150.1 GCA_003153075.1 Dehalococcoidia bacterium
GACCCATTGACTGCCACGATATTGACTATCGATGAAACTCGACAGATGGTCGACGAACTATTCACCGCCGAAAAAAAATACCTGAAAGGGTATAAATAAAACAATATCAGGATGGTATTATGAAAATTACAAAAGTAGAACCGATTCTGTGCGATGGCGCTTGGGGGGCATGGGTTTTCGTTAAAATCCAAACGGATCAGGGCATCACCGGCTATGGGGAATGCAGCGACCACCGTGGATTGATCTCCGGATTAGTAGCCTGTATCAACGATCTGGGACTCACTCTCATCGGCCAGGATCCCAGACCGGTGGAAAAATTATATGCGGACATGTATCAGCTCGCGCGGCAAGCCCTCGGCGGTATCGCGCTCAAAGCAATCGCCGGGATCGACAACGCCCTCTGGGACATCAAAGCCAAGGCACTCGGCGTGCCGGTATACGAACTTTTCGGCGGGCCTCACCATGATAAAATCCGGACATATTGGGGACACTGCGGCCTTTACCGGTATATGATTTCCGACCTGATGAAGATTCCTCCTGTAAAAACAGTGGAAGATGTCTATGACCTGGGGAAAGAGGTAGTAAAACGCGGTTTCACCGCTTTAAAAACGAATATCATGTTTACCGGCATGCCCGATCAGGCATCGGTTAAAGATAATATCGAAGCTTTGACCAAAATAGTTAGCACTTTCCGGGATGCGGTCGGTGATCAGGTCGATATCTGTGTCGATATCAATATGACCTTTAACAATAACGGTTTTATTCGCGTGGCGAAAGCCATGGAACCTTTCGATTTAATGTGGCTGGAGGTGGATTCTAACGACCCAGCAGCATTATTACAGATGAAAGAATCAGCCAGAATGCCGATTTGCTCGGGCGGATTTTTTTGTACCAGCAAAGCATTTTATCCCTTCCTGCAGAATCGCTCGATGGACATCGCGATGATAGAAATTGCCGGATGCGGTTTTACCGAATCCCGGAGAATTGCAGCGCTTGCAGACGTCCATGAAATCGTGATTACGCCCTATAACGCAGTTAGTCATCTATCGACTTTCATGACGGCTCAACTCTGTGCTTCTGTGCCTAATGTCAAAATCATGGGCATGGACGTGGACGGCGCGCCGTGGAAGGACGATATCGTCACCGAGATTCCAACGATTAAAGACGGATACATTCAACTCTCCCATAAACCTGGCATCGGCGTGGAACTCAACGAGAAAGAGATCGCCAAGCACCCGTGGCTAGGTCATTAAGGCTGAAATGGGTTCAATATTTCGATAACGTGGATTAATATCTTTTTGTTAATGAAAGCGGATAATTTGGGTTTTTAAAAATAAGTAAAAGATTGAAGATGGAGGTTGCAAGGAATGAATAAAAGATTAAAGGGTAAGACCGCCGTGATAACCGGCGGCGGAGGCGGCATCGGCAGAAGCGTCGGTTTAGCAATGGCCGCCGAAGGGGCCAGTATTGTAGTAAATGATTTTAATACCGGGAACGCTGACAAGGTAGTTGCCGAGATTAAGAAAGCCAAGGGCAATGCGGTCGCTAACTACGATAGTGTCACGACGGTGGCCAGCGCCCAGAAAATCATCAAAGCGGCGACAAGCAACTTCGGTCGAGTCGACATTTTAGTGCAATGTGCCGGTAACATCTGTAATGTGCCGACGCTTGAATTGACCCAGGAACAATGGGATAACGCGTTAGTGGTGCATATCGGGGGACATTTCGCCTGCGCCCAGGCGGCAGCCAGGGAAATGGTACAGCAAAAAAGCGGTGGGACAATTATCAATTTTGCTTCCCGCGGCGCTTTCCCTTCCTGGCCGGACCCGAGTTCAACATACGCCGTTGCTAAATCCGGAATATTGGGTTTCACCACGGCGCTCTCATTGGAGTTAAAAAAATACGGCATCAGAGTCAACGCCATCTGTCCTAACGCCAGCACTCCTCTTTTCCCATCGACAGCCCCTCGCGGGGGGACCGATATGCCGGCAACAGTGAGCCTGGACCCGGATGATTTAGCTCCCATGATCGTCTATCTAACCACGGATGAAGCCAAAAATATCACCGGTCAGTACATCTATATTGCCGGTGGCGACATCTGCCTGTTCGATCAACCGTTAAAGCCGCGTCTCTTTGTGCGTAAGATCGGCCGATGGACATTAGATGAACTCGGCACCGTTGTTCCCGGGTTAGGATTAAAATAGCACGATAGTTTCTATCAAGCAACCTCATAAATAATTTGTAATTAGGATCAATATAAAGTTGACTCTCAGCTCGTAGTTTTACGACAAACCTTACGAGCTGAGAGTTTTTAGTTTAGCCAATGATTAAAGTGAAACATGATTTCACTTTCAAACACCTATTTGTCAGGGGTCTGGTCTTTTACTTGTGTCGCAGGCACAGGGGCCGCCTTCTCCTCAAAGCAATACTTCCAGACAATGGCGGTAATAACACCGCCGATAATCGGGGCAACGATAAAGAGCCAGAGTTGAGAAAGAGCGTCACCGCCGACAAAAACCGCCGGCCCCAAGCTTCTAGCCGGGTTCACCGAGGTGCCGGTAATTGGGATTCCCACGAGGTGAATTAAAACCAGAGAAAAGCCGATCGCGATACCGGCAAATCCCTTGGGTGCATTCTTATGGGTAGAACCGAAGATGACAAAGAGGAACAAAGCCGTTAGTACGACTTCAGCAATAAAACAGGCAAGCAAAGAATAACCGGCGGGGGAATTTAGTCCGTAACCATTTTGCCCTAGACCATTTACTGCCAGTGAGAAATTTGCCTTGCCGGAGGCAATTGCCCAAAGTACACCGGCGCCAATGATGCCGCCAATACATTGCGCGATGATATAAAAAATTGCATCCTTGCCCTTGATTTTATCCGCCACCCACATCGAGATAGTGATGGCCGGGTTAATGTGACAACCGGAGATCGGACCAATCGCATACACCATCACCAGCACCGTTAACCCGAAGGCAAAGGCGATGCCATAATAACCGATGTGACTACCGGCAATGACCGAGCTACCGCACCCGATCAGAACCAGCGCCGCGGTTCCGATTAGTTCCGCGAAGTATTTTTTCATGCGTTACTATTCCTCCTTATTTTGCAATTGGGAAAATATTTTGGTTTTACTTTACTACCGGATGTCAGCCAAGTCAAGATGACGTCTTCATCCAAACTGGACTCTAATATTATCTTCACCAACGATAAGACCTCTCTGTTGATTTCTCCTCACCATTCTTCTCCCCGCTTGACCTC
>PMBW01000344.1 GCA_003153075.1 Dehalococcoidia bacterium
CAATCGATGGATTCGGCCTCCTGGAACAGCTTTGTCCGGGCGAGAAAACAGGACGCACTATGCGCCAGCGCAAACGGCTTCCTCGGTTTGTCTTTCGAACCCACCCGGCAGCTGCAGCGGTTGCAAACGGGGTACTCGACCAACTGGCTGGCTGTCAGCGATGCCACTTTTGATACTTATCTGCCGAAAGCTATGGCAGCCACCACCATCGACGGTGTGAAGCAGGTAGTGCGCACTATGGATGAATATGTCGCGCGTCAGCACTTCCTGATTTCTCTGGTTCAACCGAGCCTGTATGCACTCTATCAGCCGTGGCTGAAAGGATTTAACGGACAGAACTTCGCGCTGTCCGGGGTATCCACCGGCCCGCTCATGATCGGTTTCTACGGCGCACGCTTCTGGATCGATAACAGCGTGAAAAAGTCGATGGGCCATTAAAAAAACGCGAATTATTGCGCTAAAGAGGAGGCTGTCTGCCGCGGCGGACAGCCTCCTCTTGTATTTATCCTTCTAAAAACTTCTCCCTTTTCCCAATGACAAAACCAGTCATCCCTGTCCTTTTCCCATTAATATGAACGTTCTCATTTGAGTGTAAACCACGCTCATGCCGCTATCATCTGTCGGTTGTTAATTTGTTGACAAAGACTGAAATCTGATGGTATACTGCAGCTGAAATCGGTATTTATTTGTAGCGAATCCGATAGCAGATGCTCTTTGAAATATTGAGACGATCATAAAGTGAATATAATATCGACGCATAGTAGCGCGCCGGCGATGCAGGATATATGATATTTGTTAAAGCAACCAGGCGCAACTAAATATACGCGGTAAGGCCTATTTACCGGCGGCATTCAGGACACAGTAAAATCAACTATCGAAAACACAGTAACTTTGTTTGTTGTGCCCTTGCGCAACCTGGCAAATATTAAAGTGCGACCACACTCAATTTCGCAGAGTGTCCAAAAATAAAAAGGAGTATAAATGAAAAGACGTGCAATCTGGATGGTAGTCGCGTGTCTGTTATCCGCATCGCTGTTATTAGCATCATGCGGCACTTCAACATCATCGACTACTACAACTCAACCTACCACCTCGACCCCTAAACCTACCACCTCAGTCACTTCTTCAACACCCGCAGTATCTACAACACCCGTAGGCACCACCAAGCCCACAACTGCCGGCACAGGCAATTGGTGGGACGCATTAGGAAAACCGCAATATGGCGGTGAAATGGTTTTGCAATCCAATAAAAACTTTACAAATTTTGATACGTACAACGACCAGTCATTAAGCAGCATCATGCCCGGGTACATGGAAAAATTGTTCTGCGATGATTGGACATTAGACCCGGCGGTATTCAACTACCAGATGGGTTTCCGCCCCGACCAGTTCCAGAAGGGTTACCTGGCACAGAGCTGGGAATTTACCAGTCCGGGCGTATTAACTATGAAGATCCGCAAAGGAATCACCTGGCAAAATATTCAGCCGGCGAACGGCCGCGAATTTACAGCTGATGACATTGCGTTTCACTTTAACAGGTTGTTCGGCCTTGGTGAATATGGTTACACCACCCCCGCTCCATATTGGGGCGCCAACACTTCCTGGAGCGGTCTCAAAACGGTATCCGCTACTGATAAATATACCGTTGTTTTCAAATGGACTGTTACCAATCCTGAGTATATACTGGAAACTTTACAGGGTAACGGCGGCCCGGTAATCGAGAACCCGGAAGCAGTCAAGCAGTGGGGCAGACTCGATGACTGGCATCATGCCATCGGCACCGGACCCTTTATTTTGCAGGATTTCGTCAGCAGCAGTTCAGCTACTCTCGTCAAGAATCCTAATTACTGGGGATTTGACGAACGGTATCCGCAAAACAAACTCCCCTACGTAGATTCGATCAAGTACCTCATCATCCCCGATATCTCAACTACACTGGCAGCAATCCGCACCGGTAAGGTTGACCTCTTGAACGACCTCACGGTCCAACAGGCAAGCGCCGTACAAAAAACGAATCCCGATATCATCACGATCGGCGTTCCCACCGGCACCACCACCTCCATTCTGCCGCGTAATGATAAAGCGCCCTTCACCGATATCAAGGTCAGGATGGCCCTGCAGATGGCAATCGATCTGCCGACCATTGCCAAGACATACTACAACGGCACTGTCTCACCGAATCCTTCTTCCTTAACCTCAAATGACATGACAGGATGGGGATTCCCCTACAAGGATTGGCCGCAAGACCTGAAAGATGAGTATGCCTATAATCCGACCAAAGCTAAAAAGCTGCTGGCTGACGCCGGCTTCCCCACCGGTTTTAAAACCAACATTGTATCCGATTCTTCGTATGACATCGACTTACTGCAAATCGTTAAGTCCTACTATGAACAGATCGGTGTCATCATGGAGATCCGCACCATGGATACCGCAGCCTTCACCACTTTTGTGCGCACTAACCGTGCCCACGACCAGATGTCCACCAAAGGGCAGTTGGGCGTGAACTATGAACCGCTCAGACAGCTTAGCTTGTATGTAACAAATTACCCCGCCAACTACGCCAACAACAGCGATGCTGTTTTTGATGGTTATGCCCCGGCAGCTATGGCCGCCACCAGTGTCGACCAGGTTAAGAAAATATTGAAAGACGCTAACGAGCGCGTCGCCCGGCAGCATTTCGCAGTGTCCCTGCTAGCTCCGGTCGGTTTCAACCTTTGTCAGCCCTGGTTCAATGGGTTTAACGGACAATTCGGCTCGGTCGCAGGCAGTATCGGCCCCGCCATGTTAGCCTTCTACGGCGCCCGCTTCTGGATCAATGCCGATATGAAAAAAGCCAAGGGACATTAAAAAGTATAGATTAGAGTGAATACCGGAGATTTAATTCGATGGTAAATAATTATTAAGTTATGACAAATTGGGAGCCTGACCGCATTGCTGCGGTCAGGCTCCCGTGGTTCATGGTTGGTTAGNNGAATTGGAGGAATTATGAAAAAACAGGAACAGTGGTGGGATAAACTAGGCGAACCGCAATACGGCGACGAAATAGTGATCCGTTCCAGCGGCAATATTACAAACTTCGACCCCTATTTCGTCGAAGGCCTAACAACCATACAATCGGCCTGGATGGAAAGACCGATCGCCGATGATTGGACGACCGACCCGAAGGAATGGGATTACACCATGCATTTCCGTTTTGACCCGTACGTGAAAGGGCACCTGGCGGAAAGTTTCGAATTTCCGGATTCCACTACCTGGGTCATCCACCTGCGCAAGGGGATCCATTGGCAGGATATTCCGCCGGTCAACGGCCGCGAATTTACCGCTGACGACGTAGCCTATCACTATCACCGCCTGTTCGGTTTGGGCAGCGGCTTTACCAAACCCAGCCCTTACCATGCCAATGTGGTTACCGCTTACCGGGACCTGATATCCGTCACCGCCACCGATAGATACACAGTTGTTTTTAAATGGAAAACACCGTATCTTGAACCGATGCGGGAAACCCTGGAAGCTCCGACTAACGCGGCCTGTCTCGAAGCTCGTGAGGCCGTCGAAAAATGGGGGGATGTCAGTGATTGGCATCACGCCGTAGGCACCGGGCCCTTTATCCTCAAGGATTTTGTTTCCGGCAGTTCAGCCGAGCTGGTCAGGAATCCAAACTATTGGGGACATGATGAGCGGCATCCGCA
>PMBW01000038.1 GCA_003153075.1 Dehalococcoidia bacterium
TATCCTTCTCCCGTTTTTACCGTATTCTCTGCTGTCGCAATGATTTTGCCATTATGTACTAGTACTGCACCAAATGAGTCATTCCCCTTTTTACCAGAAGTAATTGCTAATTCAATCGCATTTCGAATAAACTGTTCGTGCTCCAATTTACTCATCCTTTTAAATTAATAATTTGTGTTTATCATACTATGTTTGTAGAGCGTAAGCGAATCGTTTGGCGAAAATGCCTGTATATCATAAACTCGTGCCGCTGGTTCTAGATGGTGGAGATAAGGGGATTTGAACNNTAGCTTCAAAGGTTCTAGCTATCATACAATACCGACCACCGTCCAAATTCCGAATAACCGCCCCAGCCTTGCCGCAAATGCCTTAGTGACCTAGGTTTATTGCCAGGCTGCTACAACAACTTCTTTTCGTGTCTTAGAACCATTGGATTACAGGCATGACAATGTGGGCATTCTTTTTGGGGTGTATAGTGGTCTCCGTCTCTTACAACTGGAGTCCAGTAAATCTCGCCGCAATCACAAGTGCATTTGACCGGTTTAAGGTCTTCATTCGGCTTCCATTGTACCTCACCCATAGCATACTCCTGTAATTTGGATTTTTATGCGTTCTGATTTGAGTCTATTCTCACCACAGGAGTATGTCAACCTCACCATTGTCTCTATATTCTCCCCTTATCCATTCTTTGTTATAATGAAGCCAACATATCCGGAGTAAATGATGAATAACCCGATTGACCCTTATTCTCTCGTTAACCCGCGCCGGAAGATCACCGGTATTTCTGCCATATTGCTGCCGTTTGATGAACATGGTCTCGTCGATTGGGCAGGTTTTACCGCGCATGTTTTAAGAACAGCGGAATCCGGGTTGGTCCCGGCCGTCAACATGGACACCGGCTATGTCAACCTGATCGATGATGACACACGCAAGGCGGTTTTAAAACGCACAAAACAGGCATTGGGCGGCAGGAAATTTGTTGCCGGTGCTTTTGTGGCCGATAATCCCGGATCACCCTTGAATCCTGACGAATATCGCAGGCAGATTGAACGCATNNTTGACATAATATCATCTTACGAGCTATTTGCTAAAGAATGTGACGCCTTTATTGCCTTCGAATTGGGAAAAATGTTTGCGGGTTTCGGCCGGATTTATTCACTGGAAACCTATAGTGCTTTGATGTCTATCCCGCAGTGCAAGGGTGCCAAGCACTCCTCGCTTGACCGCAATCTGGAGTGGCAGCGGTTAGCGCTGCGCAATGCAAATAGGCCGGATTTCAAGGTTTATACCGGCAACGATCTGGCGATCGACATGGCCGTTTACGGCAGCGATTACCTGCTGGGACTGAGTACCTTTGCGCCGGACCTGTTTGCGAAAAGGGACAGGCTCTGGGAACAGGGCAGTCCTGATTTCTATCGTTTTAATGATTTGCTGCAATATCTCGGATATTTTTGCTTCCGTTCGCCGGTTCCTGCTTACAAACACAGCGCCGCCCAGTTTCTCAAATTACGCGGCTGGCTTAAAAACGATTCTCCCCATCCCAAAGCCGAACGCCGTCCACAGAGCGACATTCCCGTATTGCGGGAAATCCTGAATCGATTGAAACAACTGGACGGTGAAGTCCAATGACGATCAAGCGGCTGGCGTCCTTTAAAACCCCTGATGAGTTCAGCTGTTATTTAAAAAAGAATAATATCGTTTTACCTTTTTCCGAAAACCTATCAAAAGGCAGTGCCTTATCGCTAGCCCGTCCCTACATTCTGGGTAATAAAACCATCGGTAACCGTTTTGCTGCATTACCGATGGAAGGCTGGGACGGCACTCTGGACGGGCATCCCACCGAACTCGTTCGGCGGCGCTGGCGCAACTTCGGCTTGAGCGGCGCCAAGTTGATTTGGGGTGGCGAGGCGGTTGCGGTCAGACACGATGGACGGGCGAATCCCCATCAATTGCTGCTCAACGATGACACGTTGCCGGATATTGCCGGTTTGCGCGAATTATTGGTACAAACGCACAAAGAACGCCACGGCAATACCGATGATTTATTGGTCGGGTTGCAATTGACCCATTCCGGACGTTTTTCCTGTCCCAATGATTACCGCCGTCGGGAACCGTTAATTCTCTACCACCATCCGATACTGGATAAAAAATTCGGCATCGCAGCGGATTACCCGGTCATGACCGATACTGAAATTGCTCAAGTGGAGCTGGATTATATCCGCGCGGCGGAATTGGCGCTTAATGCCGGTTTTGATTTTGTCGATGTCAAACACTGCCACGGTTATCTGGGGCATGAGTTTTTAAGCGCCTTTAATCGTCCGGGCAGATACGGCGGCAGCTTTGAAAATCGCACCCGCTTTCTTACTGAAATTGTTAACGGTATTAAAAAGAATGTGCCCAGCCTCGGCATTGGTGTCCGGCTGAGCGCGTTTGATTTTATCCCCTTCCAAAAAGGAGCCGGGGGAAAAGGTGAGCCGGTTGCGTATGAAAAGGGCCGCTATCCCTATGCTTTTGGCGGTGACGGCACCGGTACCGGTATTGATCTCACCGAACCGGCGATGTTTTTAAACAAGGCGATCAGTCTTGGCGTGCGCCTGGTTTGTATTACCGCGGGCAGTCCTTATTACGTGCCGCACATCCAGCGCCCGGCGCTGTTTCCCCCTTCTGACGGCTACCTGCCTCCGGAAGATCCGCTCGTCGGGGTTGCGCGCCTGATTTCTGTCACTTCCGCGCTCAAACGGGCAGTGCCGGAGTTAACCGTGGTTGGCAGCGGCTATTCCTACCTCCAGGAATGGCTGCCCAATGTGGCCGATGCGGTGATTGCCAATGGGGATGTGGATTTTGTCGGTTTTGGCCGCATGGTACTGAGTTACCCGGAGTTTGCCGCCGATGTGCTGTCCGGCAAGCCGCTGCAGAAAAACAGGATCTGCCGCACCTTTAGCGATTGCACTACCGCGCCGCGGCTCGGCCTCGTCTCAGGTTGCTTCCCCCTCGATAAGTATTATCAAGGTCTCTCTGATTACACCGCGCTCGAATCCTCAAAAAACCAGGCGAAAAGGGATAACTTTAG
>PMBW01000113.1 GCA_003153075.1 Dehalococcoidia bacterium
TTAGCCGTAACTTCCAGCGCTGCCACCGGCATCACAACCACAGGAGCCACATTAAACGGCAACCTGAGTTCGTTGGGCAGCGACGCCAGTGCCAGTGTAAGTTTTCAATATGGGACGACAACCGGCTATGGCGCTGCCACTTCTGCGCAGACACTGAACTCGGCCGCTGCTTTCAGCGCGGCGGTAACCGGTTTAGTTGCAAATACCACTTATCATTTCCGTGCAAAAGCGGTAGGTTCGAATACTGTTTATGGTGACGATGCAACTTTTAGAACTTCACAAATACCTGATACTACGACCTCGACAACAACTTCGACAACAACAACCAGGACTTCTACAACTATACGTACCAACGCTATTACCACAAAACTATCGTCCAAACCCAATACGTTATTGAAAAGTCCTTTAGCCGCAACACTGGACCTCTCCGACTCAATGGATACCGGCGGCATGTTGCAGACTGATTTCACGCAAGGAAATATCCGATATAGCGGTAATAACCAAATTGTAAGTCTCCTTATTAAAAGTGGAACAAGGGTGGTAGCTATAGACGGTAGCCCGGTTGCAGAAATAACCGTACAATCCGGCAGCAATGTACCCTCAGCCCCATCAGGGCAAAACATAGTAAGCGCGGTTGAGTTCGGCCCGACCGGTGCTACTTTCAGTTCTCCGATAACTGTCGTATACGGATATGACCCAACTATGGTATCGCAAAATGTAAAAGCAAGCGGTTTAGCTTTGCAATATTTTGATAGCCAGACGAATAAATGGGTCAAAGCGGATTACACCGTGGATACTCAAAATCATCAAATCACGGCGAACCTCAGTCACTTCAGCTTATATGCAGTTATAGCTTCAAACAGTACCAGTTTCATGGGTGTTGGATGGAGTTTGGCCGGAATCATTATCGTCCTAGAGATGGTGATAGGCGGGCTTGTTATTTTTTACTTCCTCCGCCGGAAACGGCCCTTGGTACCGGCGATGGCAAGAGCTACCCAAATCGGCAATAATAGGATTCCCGCAGATCCGGATGAAGATAAAGTGTCCGACCCTACACAGCCTAAGTATCAGAGCCATGAATCTGGCCGCATTAATTGGGACGATATATTACCGGAGACAATTAAAAACAGTGAGCCTTTTACAACTCACCTGGAAATCAAAGGAGGGAAAATTATCATCCCGCGGGACGGTAAGTCAGCGGATATAGAAATAACTAACTCTCCGGATGCACGCATTTTGGTTACCCTGGAATACAACCCGGAATTGCATCCGCGCGGTTTAGCTAAAATAATGGTCCTTGGCCCAGCATCAGAATATGAAAAATCAAAGGAGATTGGAAAGTGAAAAAATTATTCTTACATTGTAAGCCGGCCGGTTTATTAATTAGCGGACTGATGATAACAACGATGTTATTATCCGGTTGCGGGAGTGCGGTTGCTAATTCAACATCAGCCGGTCAATCATCAACTTCAGTGAAGACCACTCAGAATTCAGCCAATAACAATATCAGCGTTAGCGCAATACCTTCAATAAGTTCAATCAAGTCCGGAGATAATTTTGATGTCACTATTGGTGTTAACACGTCCAGACCCACACGCGGCGTCCAGTTTGTCTTAACCTGGGACGCTGCCAAGGTACAATGTAATTCAACGGAGCAAGGCAATTATTTCACCAGCTTTGCGAAGGTAAATGGAGGGGACGTATATTGTTTTCCTTCAAATAATCCGGAAGTAGACAATAAGCTCGGGCGGTTTCCTTCTTCCGGCCCCAACATTGCCATTGCTCTCACTGGAGCCCTGGGACCGGATAATGCGGGGTTAGGAGTAACCGGCAAGGGTGATATCTTTACATTGCATATGACTGCCAAAAATGGAGTTAGCGGGGTCGTAAATTTTAAGCTTTCAAACATTTTCCTGGGAGATATCGATGGCAATGACCTGAAAGCCGCGGTGAACAGCGGCCAAGTTACGATCTCACAATGAAAGCGCAACTTTTACTAACAGGGAAAACAAAAACAATCTCAAAATGAATAAAACCAAATGATAAAAATACAGCCGAAATTAAAACTGCTTCTGAAACATGTTATCGCCGTAATATTATTTTTTCTTTTTACCATTGTTAGCTGCAGTCCGGGTGTTTCAGCGGACCAAGGTATTAAAATTTCAGGTCCAGGTGACCTTTATTACTTATCCGTGGCAATAAATAACCAATCTGCTCAAGGTAGCGGTATTAAAACCCTCAATATGAATGTTACAACTGATAGTGTTAGTGATCTTAAACAAGGTAAATGCGATGCTATTTTTATGGGGGCAGAACCGACGGGCACTGAATTGCAGGGCCTTAAGGATTATGTAATTGCCTATGATGCCGTCTGTATTATTATCGATGAAAATTCGTATTCAGGCGGGCAGTCGACTGGCGGAGGACGTCCTTTGCACAAAACGAACGGTTTAAAGGATCTGACGACCGCTGACCTGAAACAAATCTTTGCCGGAACCGCGTGGCAATGGGATGGTGACTATTTTGTTTCAAATCCAAACCTGGATCCTAACAGTTGGCTTTATAAAATTGATTCTGTGGCCTGGATAAAATCATCAGTCAAATTAAATTCAGCGTTTGTTTTTCCTGCAGGCAAATATGATACACAGGACATAATATACCAGAACCTGGGTTTGGACGAAGAAACAATAATATCCAATCGGTCATCTTTTACTTCGCCGAAATACAATAAGGAAGAAGAAGTTTTGTCTTATGAATACCAGGGAGCAGCATATTCAACAGAATGGGGAACACAGGATTTTGTTTTTAAATTAGGTTTTGCTTCTCGCAGGGTAATGACGGTTGCGCCCCAGTACGTTCCTGTTAAAGTAGTTTCAATTAACGGGATTGACCCGCTTGCCAATCCTCAATCCATCTATAACGGTACTTATAGTCTTAGCCGGAAAATCCATATTTTAATTCGGCAGCAAAGTCCCACGACGGTCACCGATTTAGTAAATTATTTGCTATCTGCAAAAGGTCAGCAAACTCTTGTCGATGCCGGTTATCTCCCTATTTTAGTCAAGTAACGTGATAAATTCAGTTAAACCAAAGGATTAACGTTGAAAAAAGGAAATCCAATATTCAATGTAAAAAATCTATTTTTTATATTGGCCATTATACCAGTAGTAGCACTTGTGTTAATTACAATTAATCTAATTATCGGCAGTATACCGGCAATTAAAACTCTTGGCCCAAGATTATTCTCGGGAACATTCATTCTGAGCACCGAGCCGGCCACCTCGACTACTCGCGATTTGAATTACGGAATAGTGCCCGCTTTGTGGGGTACTTTCCTGGTAGTCCTGCTTTCAATGCTAATAGCTACACCGGCATCCATGGCGATAGC
>PMBW01000175.1 GCA_003153075.1 Dehalococcoidia bacterium
TTTTGCGTCTTCGTTCCAGACCGCCAGGCAAATCGGCGCGCCGGTCGTATAACCATTAAAGACGCCGGACAGGATATCAACTTTATCCTCTTCCGTACGTTTGGTAGACCAGATTACCGTACCGGCTCTTCTTTTATCAAGTTCGGTCTGAATATCTTTCTCCGTAATCGCTAAACCGGCCGGACAGCCGTCAATCACGATGCCGATACATCTGCCGTGGCTTTCCCCGAAGCTGCTGATAACAAATCGTTTGCCCAAAATGTTACCCATTGAGTACCGCCTTCCCGCCCAGATTTTGGTACACAACCCAGTATTCCGGCCAGGTCTTGGTCACGCATTCCGCCCCCTCGATGACCATATCCCCGGCCACCGTCCCCAGCAAGCTGAAAGCCATGGCGACGCGGTGGTCGCCTTTACTATCGATCAGCGCGCCTTTCGGTTTGCCGCCGGTAATTTTAATACGTTTCGCATCGGTCTCAACCCGGATGCCCATGCGGGTCAATCCCTCGGCCACCGCCGCCACCCGGTCCGATTCTTTGATTCTAGCTCTTTCAATACCGGAAAAGACACTGGTCCCTTCGGCGGCCGCGGCCAGCACCGCCATCGTCGGCAATAAATCGATGCAATCCGTCAAATCCGCTTTGATTGCTTTCAGGTTTGACTTCACGATATTAACCGAATTTCTTCCGGCGACAGTGTGAGCGCCCATGTCTCTCAAATATTGCAGCAGCATCCGGTCGCCCTGCAAACTCTGCATATCCAGATTATTTACCTCAATTTCACCGGCCATTGCGCCCAGCGCCAGCAAATAAGATGCCGAAGACCAATCGCCTTCTACGTGATATTTTGTCGGTCTGTATTTTTGGTGTGAGATTTCAAATTTATCCAGGTTTTCATCAAAAACCGCGTTAATTCCGAACCAGTGCATCGTTTCCAGCGTCATCATCACGTACGGCCTGGATTCCAGCGGTGTGGTCAGTTTGACGATCATGCCCTCTTTGGCAAAAGGCGCGATATGCAGAAGGGCCGAGACATACTGGGAACTGATATTGCCCGGCAGACTGGTACTGCCGCATGCGAATTTCCCGCCTTCCACTGTTACAGGCGGAAGGTCTCCGTTGGCGGAACATTTCACCCCCAGCATCTGCAAAGCATCGATTAGAACCTTTACCGGCCTGCGGGAAAGGGACGGACCGGCTGTCAGGTGACTGACTCCGGGAATGATTGCCCCGATGGCCGTCATGAACCGCAATGTGGCGGCGGAATCACCGCAGAATAAATCGCCGGTGGGTGCCGTGAAATTGCCGCCGTCCACCTTCCAGGAGGTCTTCTGCTGCCGAATGTTGACGCCGACCTTTTTCAGCACATTAATCGCGGCTTTGGTATCGTCCGACGCTAATGGCGAAATAATCTCGCTTTTTCCATCGGTCAGCGCCGCGCAGATTAGCCCGCGGATAGTATAGCTTTTCGAAGACGGCGCTGCCGCCTTTCCGCATACTTCGCTTTTAGAGATTGAAGCCTTCATACTTTTTCAACCTGTCGATTATTTTATCGGCCGCAGCGTCGATACTCAATTTCGAGGTGTTAATGGTGATGTCTGCCGCCCGTTCGTAGAAAGGTTCCCTGAATTTTGTTAGTTCTTTAATCCGTTCTAAAGGTTGTTCGACGTTCAGAAGGGGCCGGCTGCCGTTTTCCTTTGCCGTTCTCTTCAGGATTATTTTCGGCCTGGCAATCAGATTAATAATCACGCCGGTTGCGCGTAACCTATCGATATTGATGGTATTCAGCACTGCGCCGCCGCCGCAGGCAACGACCTGCTGCTCGCCTTTAGCCGCCTGCCGGATGGCTTCAATTTCCAACTCGCGGAAATGAATTTCGCCGTCATCCTGAAAAATATCGGGAATAGTCTTACCCGCGATTTTTTCGATGGCTTCGTCAACTTCAATCAACTGCCGGTTCAGCTGTTTCGACAAAACCTGCCCGACAGCTGTTTTGCCGGTGCCCATAAACCCAATCAGTACAATGTTACTTTTCATTTTTCCGCAACAAACTGAAAGCAGCTTCACGCATCACATCGACCGGCGGTTTTACCGCTGTCCAGATTTCGAAAGAAGCCGCGCCCTGCCGGACCAGCATTTCCAGGCCGTCGATGGTTTTCGCGCCGGCCGCTTTCGCTTCCCGCAACAGCCGTGTCGGGAGCGGATTATAAATAATATCAAAGACCGTCAGATTGTCAGTTAACATTTCCGCCGGTACCGGTGTTGCGTCAATTTCGGGGCTCATCCCATGACTGGTGGCATTGACCAGTATGTCCGTATTATTAATTGCCTTTTTCAGGTTTTCGGCGGTTAGTTCCTCGGCTTTGACTTCCGTCTTATAATTCCGGGAGAGCCGGGCCGCCAGGTCTTCCGCCCAGGATAATTCCTGCTTGCGGTTCAATATTGTCAGTTCGGCTTTTTCACGGGTTAAAATGTGCCCGATGGCACGCGCCGCGCCGCCCGCGCCCAGCAGCAGCACTTTTTTCTC
>PMBW01000257.1:0-666 GCA_003153075.1 Dehalococcoidia bacterium
CCGTCCCGATTGGTGACATCAACCAGATAGATTTTACCCATATTCCCCTCCAAACAATACCTGCCCTGCCTGATTCAATAGTAACAACCTATTGTTACGGGATTATTACAACCCGTAAAAATAGCGCTCAAAACGGGAGAAGATGAAGAATTATTTTATTCCCGGTGAAGTTTCCGGATGATCGCATCGGCGACCTGGGATGTGCCGACCGCTTTCTCGGGGGACGCGGGTTTGAAGTCGTAGGTCACATCGGTGCCTTCGGCAATGACCGCGGCAATTGCTTTTTCCAGCCGCTGCGCTGCGTCTTTTTCGCCGAGGTGGCGGAGCATCAGGACGCCGGAAAGCATCATTGCCATGGGATTNNCCGGCACAAAGGTCGGAAAGAATATCACCGTAAAGATTAGGCGCCACGATTACATCGAACTGCTGCGGTTTTTGCACCAACTGCATGCTCATATTATCCACGATTCTGTCTTCAAATTCGATATCGGTGTAGCCCTTGGCCACTTCGCGGGCGCAGGACAGGAATAAACCATCGGAGAATTTCATGATGTTGGCTTTGTGCACAGCCGTCACTTTTTTACGGTGATTGGTGCGCGCGTATTCAAAGGCAAATTTCACGATGCGTTTGCTGCGGTATTCGGAAATAGGTTTGATGCTGATACC
>PMBW01000257.1:706-4118 GCA_003153075.1 Dehalococcoidia bacterium
CAGGGACGCAGGCAAACATAAAGCTCCAGTTCTTTTCTGAGCGCGACATTGACGCTGCGGAAGCCGGATCCGACCGGTGTAGTGACCGGACCTTTAATCGCTACCTTGTTTTTCCTCACCGATTCGATGACAGAAGCGGGCAGCGGCGTGCCGTATTTTTCCATGGCATAGCTGCCAACCTCGCCTAATTCCCAATTGAATTTAACGCCGGTCGCTTCCAGGACGCGCTTTGTTGCTTCTGTGATTTCCGGTCCGACGCCGTCGCCGGGAATGAGTGTAATATTATAGGTCATTTGTATCTCCCTCGTTGTCAAGAAATTCCAGGCACCAAACTCCAAACACCAATTAAATTCTTGTAAACACTAATTTCAAAAATAAATTAAAATAAAGCAGCCGGTTTTCAGAATTCTCCCCCCTCCTTAGAAAGGTTGGAGAATTATTTTATAACTTGAAATCACCGTA
Source organism: Dehalococcoidia bacterium (assembly GCA_003153075.1). Next base: position 1,169 of record PMBW01000257.1, read on the forward strand.
TTTTTCAATATAAGGCAGCAGCCCGCCTTCGTCCAGGATCTTCAGCATCACATCCGGGATCTTGCTGAATGTCAGCTGTTTGCCGTTGGTCTTGTTCCGGATAATTCCGGCCTCAAGCTCGATTTCCAGTGTGTCGCCGTTATTAATTTCATCGGTATTGCACAATAAAATCGGCAGCCCCAGATTGATCGCGTTGCGGAAAAAGATCCGCGCCACGGATTTTGCCAGGATTGCATTCACCCCGGCCATTTTGATCACCAACGGGGCATGTTCGCGGCTGGAACCCAAACCGAAATTATTGCCGCCCACGATAAAATCGCCCTGTTTCACCTTGGAGGCGAAGTTCGGGTCAGCATCTTCCATGACATGTTTGGCCAGTTCCGGCAGATTGCTCCGTAAATAAGCGTATTTACCCGGAATAATGTGGTCGGTAGAGATATCATCGCCGAATTTAAAAGCTTTACCTGTCAGCATCTATAGAAACTCCCTTGGGTCTGTAATTTCACCTTTGATCGCGCTCGCCGCGGCGGTGGCCGGGCTGCCCAGATAAACAAATGCCCCGGGACTGCCCATTCGACCCTTAAAATTACGGTTCGCTGTCGAGAGGCAACTTTCGCCGTCGCCAAGCACGCCCTGATGCAAACCGAGGCATGAGCCGCAGCCCGGTGGCAAAATTACTGCTCCGGCTTCCAGCAGCGTCTCGATGTAACCGGCGGCGGTAGCCGCGATCAGGATGTCCCTCGAGGCTGGCGCAATGATCAGCCTTGTTTTCGGATGGCGGTACTTGCCTTTCAGTATTTTCGCCACTATTTCGATGTCTTCAATACGTCCGTTGGTGCAGGTGCCGATTGATACCTGCTGTACTTTGATCCCTGCCGCTTCTTTCACCGGCACGACATTATCCACGGTGTGCGGTTTGGCGATCATCGGTTCCAGTTCGTTTAGTTTGATCTTAATGGTTTTTTCGTAAACGGCATCTTCATCTGCCGACACCGGTTTGTAGTGGTCGGCGCGGCCCTGTTCGGTCAGAAAACGGCGGGTGATTTCATCGCTGGGGAACAGCCCCACCTTGGCGCCGGCTTCCACGGCCATGTTCGCCACNNGGCATTGTAACATAAGCAACACCGGGTCCGCCGAATTCAAGCGCTTTATAGGTCGCGCCGTCCGCCCCGATTTTCCCGATCAAGTAGAGAATCAGGTCTTTAGCATTGACGCCTTTCTTGAACTTGCCGCTTAATTCGATCAAAAAGGTCTCCGGCACACGGAACCATGTTTTACCTAAACCAAGCGCAATGGCTACGTCCGAAGAACCCATCCCGCAGGCAAAAGCCCCTAAACCGCCGGCAGTGACGGTATGTGAATCTGTGCCGATAATCAGGTCGCCGGGTTTGGCCAGGGATTCCGCCACGATCTGGTGGCAGACCCCGTCCCCGACTTCGCTGATCATTGCGCCGGTTTGTTCGGCAAACTCACGCAGCAGGATGTGATCGTTAGACATTTCCCGGCTCTGGCTGGGCGCGGCGTGGTCCAGGAATAACGCAGCTTTCAATGTACTCGCGGTTTTTTTAAAACCGGCCGCGCGGAATTGTCGGACAGTCAAAGGCCCGGTCGTGTCCTGTACAAACGCCAGGTCTACCTGCCCGACGACGATATCGCCGGCGCGCGCATCACTTTCAGATTTGGCACTCAGTATTTTTTCAGAAATTGTTTTACCCACAGTTAAGCTACTCCATCAGTCTCACTAAACTAATTCACGGGTTGGTAAGAAAAGTACGGAAGATAAATTAAAATACTATAGTATCATTTTATCTGCAAAAAAGACAATACACAAGTTAGGGGCGAGCTATCAGCTGTCAGCAATCAGCAGTCAGTTTAAGAATAATCGAGTTTCAATAGTCAATAATCAAGAATAAATTCGATAAAAACCAAAGCCCCCTGTCCGCTTCGGACAGGGGGCTTTTACTATTCTTTTAGAGAGATGTGTTTATAGTCTTTCTTTGACCAGTGTATCCACGACGGAAGGGTCAGCCAGTGTGCTAGTGTCACCCAGGTTGCCGACATCTCCGGCGGAGATCTTGGTCAGGATACGCCGCATGATCTTACCGCTTCTGGTCTTGGGTAACCCTTCAGCGAACTGGATCTTGTCGGGTGAAGCCAGCGGACCGATCTGTTTGCGCACCCAGGCTACCAGTTCTTTCTTCAGTTCTTCAGTTTTCGGTACGCCGGACTTCAGGGTAACAAAGGCATAAATACCTTCGCCTTTGATCGGGTGCGGCATACCGACAACCGCAGCTTCAGCAACACTGGGATGTGCCACAAAAGCGCTTTCTACTTCTGCCGTGCCTATGCGGTGGCCGGAAACCTTGATAACATCATCAATACGGCCCATCAGCCAGTAATAACCGTCTTCATCTTTTCTAGCTCCGTCACCGGTGGTATAAACACCGGGGAAGCGGGCAAAATAGGTGCTCTTGAATCTGGCGGCATCGCCGTAAACACTACGCATTAAACCGGGCCATGGGTGCTTAATGACCAGATAGCCGCCCTCATTGACGTCACAAGGATTGCCGTCTTCGCGGATAATAGCCGGGTCGATACCGAAGAAAGGCATTGTGGCGGAGCCTGGTTTGATCGGGGTCGCGCCGGGTAGCGGGGTCAGCATAAAACCACCCGTTTCCGTCTGCCAGTATGTATCGACAATAGGGCACTTGCCTTTGCCGATGACATTGTAATACCACATCCATGCTTCGGGGTTAATCGGTTCCCCTACGGTAGCAAGGATACGCAGGCTGCTCAAATCATGTTTGTTGGGCCAACCGTCGCCGTCTCTCATCAAGGAACGCAGTGCGGTAGGGGCAGTGTAAAAAATGCTGACCCTGTATTTTTCGATCAATTCCCAGAATCTATCAGGATTAGGATACGTAGGAACGCCCTCGAACAACACCATCGT
>PMBW01000068.1 GCA_003153075.1 Dehalococcoidia bacterium
CCGTGAAAAGTTTATCCGAAAAACTTCATTTGACGCCGGAACGTATTGCCTTTATTAATTACTGGTTCCGGCATATCTGGGAATTTTCGATGCCCATGTACCCAGCAGTAATATTAATGGGTACCATCTTATCCGTACCGCTATCCACTATCGTTATCACCCTTTTCCCGATGACTATTCTGGCTGTTATCCTGGGGGCTATCGTCAGCTATCGCATGATGCGTAAAATGCCGCCCGTGGAGAAAGAAACCAGGGATTCTGCGGGGAATATCCTGGTCAGTTTTGCCAAAGCGGCCTGGCCGATATTGCTGCTGATCATCCTGATTTTTTTAAAAGTGGAAGCATGGATTGCTTTCCTGGGGACACTGGTCCTGCTTATCCTCCAGCAGCGAGTCAAATGGCTGGAAATGAAAAAAGCACTGAAATACGCGTTCAATCCGCTCATCCTGCTTTTGCTGCTGGCCGTGATGCTCTACCAGTTTACTTCACAAAACTCGAATGCCGCCGGTGCATTGATTACTGACATGAAGATGCTGGGATTGCCGCCTTTATTGATTCTGGTTGGGATCCCTTTGATAGTCGGTCTTGCTATCGGTTATGGACCGGCCATCGTGGGTATTGCCATACCGCTGCTGTTGCCCTATATCGTGACTGGTTCCGGCATTCATCCCACCGCATTGCTGGTGGCCTATGTCAGCGGCATGGTGGGGCAGTTGCTCTCTCCTTCACACCTTTGCTTTTGTCTTTCGGTGGAGTATTTTAAAACCACGCTGGGGAAGGTTTACCGCTATACCATTCCCATTTTGCTGATCATGGAAATCATTGTGGTGGCAGTATACCTGGTTTTTAAATGAAGTTTTTTTCACTTATTCTCATGTCACATCGGTTTTGAGAATATTGTCGATGGATCTTCTAAACGTGCTATGATAAAAACCAAAGATTAACGGCCGCGGACAGCAGGAGTTTGAAATGATAATCGATGTTTTTTGTCACATTGTGCCACCGAAATACAAGGCCGCCCTCGACGCAGCCATCGGTCCGGTAGAGATGGTGGATGTCTTGCCGACTATGTATGATATGGAACAGCGTTTCCGCATTATGGACAAAACGGAAGGGTTAATGCAGGTCTTGACTGTATCCCTGCCGCCGCTGGAAACTATCCCCGATAAAAAGAAAGCCGTTGCCCTGGCTAGATTAGCCAACGATGAAATGGCGGAACTGGTTTTGAAATACCCGGATAGATTTGCTGCAGCCATCGCCTGTCTGCCGATGAATGATATGGACGCTGCTTTAAAAGAAGCCGACAGAGCCATCAAAGACCTGAAATTCAGAGGCGTACAGATCTTCACGCCCATTAACGATAAACCGCTGGACTCGGCGGAGTTTTTACCGCTCTACCAGAAAATGGCGGAATATAAACTCCCGATATTGATTCACCCCCACCGCGATGCGGATTACCCGGACTACCGCACAGAAAAGATTTCCCGCTACAGTCTGAATACATTGTTGGGCTGGATTTATGAATCATCGGCGGCCATGATCCGCCTCACCTACAGCGGGGTCATGGAAAAATACCCGGATTTAAAGATTATTACCCACCACGCCGGTGCGATGATTCCGTTTTTACAGCAGCGTGTAAATGATTTCGCAGATTTCGGGGAAATGCGTTTGCACACGGATATCAAACAGAACCTGCGCAAAGCGGTGCGTGATTACCTCAAAATGTTTTATGTGGACACCGCTATTTACGGCAATACCCCCGGCCTCATGTGCAGTTATTCGCTCTACGGCGCGGAACACATGCTGTTTGCCACTGATTTCCCCTATGACACACAATTCGGGCTGCGGCATGATTTAGCCACGGTGGCGGCTGTCAAAGCGATGGATATTCCCGAAGCGGAAAAGAAAATGATCTTTGAAGGCAACGCCCGCAGCCTGCTGCGCCTGCCGGTGTAGTGTGGTTGTAGTGTACTGATTATTTGGATAAAATTATATCTAATGGGATTTTAAAGGAGTAATGAATATGGCGAAGAAACCGGAAAAGAAAACTAAGGGTTTAAAATGTGCAAAGTGCAACCTCGAATTCCCCGAATCCGAGGCTTCTGAAGACCACAAGAATAAAGCTTTCGTGTGGAACGGCAAAGTATTGTGCGAAGATTGCCTGGTGATGCAGGGCGGCAGCCCCGGGATTGCTCCCACATTCTGGGATTTTTCCAAAGATCAGGATAAATCTAAACCCCACGATTGGTAATATTTGCAGGTTTGATTTACTGAGTTAATCGTCAGTTAACATAGCTTGGGGCGCTTGACAATTATCTTTGTCTCCCACACACTAAAACTGTGAATATGGGGAAAAAGGTAATTGTCATTGGGGCAGGGGCAGGTGGTATGATGGCGGCCGGACATGCCGCGGAATCCGGCGCCGATGTTCTTTTGTTGGAAAAGACTGACCNNTGTAACCTCAGCAATACCTGCGACCTCGAAATTTTCCTCAATCAATACGGGGTTAACGGCCGTTTTCTGACCAACGCATTCAACCGTTTTTTTAGAGATGAACTGTTGGCGTTTTTGCGCCGTTATGACGTGGAAACAATTGTCAAATACAGCGGCAAGATCTATCCCGCCTCCGAAAATGCCCGCGAAATTGTCCGGGTTTTTCAGAGTTATCTCGAAGATAATAAGGTCACGGTTCATTTCAATACCCAGGTCAATCATATTGTCGTTGTTGATGGTAAAGTCAGCGGTGTGCAGACTATCCCGGAATTTTATCCCTGCGATGCCGTGATCCTGGCCACGGGCGGCGCTTCCCA
>PMBW01000005.1 GCA_003153075.1 Dehalococcoidia bacterium
TGACTGTTGCGTCGCTGCCCGGCGCGATAAGGATTCCCTGGTTATTATAAACGTCGCCGGCCAAAAGATAGGTGCCGGGAGGATAAGAGCTCAACGAGCCGGTGGAAAAAACTGAATTTTTAAAAAATGTTCCCGGCGCCGGGGGTGTCAGAAGAAGATGGGACGGGAAAATATCCCAAGAATCCGAGCCTGTGAGATATCCGCTTCCGCCGTAAGTTTCGATGTTCACCGTGACGCTTGTGTCTGAATAAGAAGTCACATAACCCTCCATCCAGTTCCGGTTGTCGCTGTTCTTGGATATTGTCACCCGGGAGCCCAGCGAGTATGGCGGACTGGGAACCCACGACAAAGCGAATGTCCTGCTGGCCGTGGAGCCCAAGCTGAAATTAGGGACTGAAAGGTAAAAAGTGACATCCCAATCGGTAAAAGTCCCGCTCCCGGCATAAGAATCGACATCTATTGAAAGGCTGTTCCCCGAACAATATTTCACATATCCCTCCATCCAATTGCCGTTGTTGGCGCGGCTCGCGGCCCTGGCCCTGAAACCCGCCACGTTCGCCAGATAAGTCGAGCAGGTGGGAACGACGAATGTTTTATTAACCGGGGCGGCGGGAATTGAAATAGAAGTTGTTGATGTGGCCGCCGCCAAAACAGAAGTTGTGGATGCTGATTTGCCCATCCCCGCGTGATATTCATAAGGGCCATAATACCTTTTAAGCTCATTTGTCGCGCCGCTGGTCTGTTGGGTTGCATCCTGCCAGATGGCCAGAAAAGCGCCGCTGCCGTTTACACCGTAGAGTGCAAAATCAAGGTCGGTGGCGGGCGGAGCGATGCTCGGATCCAGTATTATCCCCCTTTGGGGTATTTTTAAGCTGGCGACATGCACAGTCACCTGCATGGCCAGGGCGCTGGCCCGGCCGGGCAAGGAAAAGCAGGATATGGCCAATAAAATTATGAATAAATATATTTTCTTCATGATATGTAAAATTAAGGATAGAGTTGCTGCAAAAAGATATAAAAAAATTTTTCGTCAACGGGATAAGTCGGCGCATTCTGTCCCAAATAAATAAAAATATTGGCTGAGCCGTTGTTTGGTTCCGGAACAGTTGAACCGCCGCCAGTATCCGTATAATTCGCGCAGGCGGCATTTTTCCAGACGGTTCCTGCCGTTGTCGTGGCCGGGCTTGTGACAACCAAGTCATTCACGGCGCAGGACCNNTACTGGAATAATTGAAATTAACCGTTGTCTCGTCGCCGGCGGCAACGAGATTGCCCTGGTTATAAAGGTCGCCAGCCAGATAAACCGTTCCGGCAGACCAGCCCGGATAACCGGCCGGAATCTTGAAATTGGTTGCCGATGCTTGGGGCGTTAACAGGACGGGTGCTGAAAAAATATCCCAATAATCAGAGCTGGCCAGATAGCCGGCTCCGCCATAACTATCAACATCTACCACCAGGCTGGTTCCCGAATAAGAATTTACATAGCCCTCCATCCAGTTCCGGTTGTCGCTGTGTTTGGATATCCTCAGCCTTGAAGCGGTTGTATAAGGCAAACCGGCGGGCACGGTAAATGCTTCGCTGGTTACACTAGTGGAATTGGTTATTGAACGGTAGGCAACAATATCCCATGGGTCGCCGGCACTGCCATAAGTCCCGGTGCCGCTGGAAGAATCCGTATAAATCGTCAAGCTGCCGCCGGAATAAGAAGTCACGAATCCTTCCATCCAATTATTGCTGTTATTGTGCTCGGTGGCCCTGGCCCTTACCGAATAATGCGTGTCAATCGGCAAACCCGAAGGAACGCCGGTGAATGTCTTAGTGCTCGGAAAGGAGGTCGGAATCCCAGTTGAAATCGTTGATTGCATTGTACCCAAAATCGAGGTGCTTGAGGTTGCCGCGTAGGCCTGGGGGCCGGCGCCATTCTTAATGTCGGCGGTGGAACCTGAAATTTTGTTGGCATCCTGCCAGACAGCCAGCCAGGTGGTGGCCTCGAGGGCAAAATCAAGATTGGTGTCCGGGGGAAAAGCGCCTGACCAAAGGCTTGCTCCCCTCTCGGGAACTTTGATACCGCCGATATGCACGGTCAATTGCATGGCCAAAGCGCTGGCCCGTCCGGGAAAGAAAAAAACGCAGACAGCCAGCAGGATTATTGATAAATATATTTTTTTCATTTTTGAAAAAATTTTTGGCGGGTAAATTTAAAAATTAGCTCCCCCGCCCACATTGGCTTTTATATAAACCGTGGCGATTATCAAAAGGGATTTGTTTTGTTTCGTGTCAATCACGGCCAGAAGCCCTTTGTTTTCGTCATTCTTATTTTTCAGCTCAACCCAATAAGTGGAATCGGTAAGCTGGAGCTTGTCCAAAAGGTCGGTCCGACTGGACAGATTTTGTTTAATCCATTCAGCCCTTTTTATCTTGTATTCCGCGGGGCCCAATTTTTCATAATCGGCCAGCACGGGGTAAAAATTCTTGTCTACCGTCAAAAAATCCGGATAATCCTTGTCGGTCTTGATTATGTCCATAATCGCCTGGAGCTTGGCGTCCAGCGCCGCAACAGAACTTTTATCAGTTGCCTTCGACGGCGAACTCTTCATATAATTGGCGGCCGTAATCCCTGAAAGTACGGCTAATNNTTTTTTCTTGGCCATATTTATTGAGGGCAGCACTCTTTTACATTGAAATAAAAATTTTCGGTTATGGGCCTTATGGTTGCCTCCATTTTGAGGGGAATCCTCATCCCTTCGGCAACGTTCTTCCATTGATTATGGGAATCTATATTTTTCCAGTAGCCCCGGTCAAGATAAAGGAAACAGCTGATGGAAGTTTTAAGGGTTACGCTGGCCGGGCCCGGCGCTCCCGTGGCGCTGTTCACGGTGGCTGTCAGCTGGCTGTTGGCCGGCAATGTGCATTGCTTTGAACAGATTGAAGAGACGTCATAATCAGGGTCATCCGGGCTGCAGACAGTGCATTTCTGCAGATAGTCCTTGTTCCAGACAATTAACCTGATGGGCCCGGTAATGGTGGCCTTAAGGGTTTTGTCGCAATCAATCTGCGTTTCCATGCAGGTCACATTATCGTTCTTGGCATTGGCAAGATTAATCTTGGTCATATAATCCCTTAATTGAAAATACGAATCAGTTACG
>PMBW01000203.1 GCA_003153075.1 Dehalococcoidia bacterium
ATGATGCCCGGAGGATAAGGAATAAGACGCATGATCGAAAGTGCGCTGACGCTTTTGCCGCAAGCGCTTTCACCGACCAGTCCTACACTTTCTCCCTTATTGACGTTATAACTGAGTCCGTCAACCGCTTTGAGTTCACCTTCCTGTGTGTAAAAATAGGTGCACAGGTTTTTGATTTCCAGAACTGTTTCGCTTTTTACTGCAGTCGCCATCTTTTAGAGCAAACTCCTGGTTTTTTACCGGCCCGGGTACGTGGTGAACTATCCTGCCGGTTTTTATTGCGCCCTGAGTTTTACCTCCTTTATTGTAATGCCTGAATAATCAATTACAATACTCACCATTAGCGTAAAATATTAACATCAACTCTATACCTTGTCAAGCAAATAGTCGTGTCTGATAGTTACAATCGTGGTTGATAACCATTTGTTAACTTAATTTATCATTAATCAAGCCATGTTGCTATTTTCCAATAATTAAAGACCGGTTGATAATGTTCTCCCAGGATTGAACAGCGGGGGTCCCGGCTTTATGTCCCGGTTGATTGCTTTCTGTTAAAAAATTGTAATGAACCTTCCATGCGGTGGTTAATGCCCGCGCTTTTTCTATGCTTTTAAAGCTGTGCACGACTTCACCCCGTTTTTTCAGTACGGCTGTAAACTGTTTCCGGTCGTTTTCATCTGCTTGGCGAAAAATAAATTTACCTGGTTTATTTTGTTTTTCGGTATTAACTACGGGCCCACCGGTAACCTCTAAGCCTGCAAGGAAAATGACCACCGGGCCAAAACCGCGGCGCCTTATTGATAAATGAATTGAATCAAGGATGTCTGCTGCATCCTGTATTGTGCCCGTTTCCGCTAGTCGGGAGGCTAGAAGATATCTGCTGTTTACATCAAATATATCGAGAAAACACAGTCTGTGGTTACCCGCGGCGACGGTAGATTTTAAGAAAATCCATTCGGCGCCGGTTTTTGGCTGGAAATCCCGCGTTTGCCGGACAGCTTCTGCGGAAAAACGGATAATCCAGTTATAGATACTGGATTGGGCATAGTAGGCGCCGTGCCGCTGGTTGATTTCGCTCTGTATCGCTGCCAAAGACATTCCTTCAAAATGGCAGCTCAGCGCCAGTGAGATTATCCAGACAGGGGTTTTCATTTTCGGCAATGAATCATTATCGGCAAATTTACGGCGGCAGTCTTTACAGAAATAGCGCTGCATTCCCTGAAAAGTGCCGTATTTAACGATATTGCTGGAATTGCAGTATTTACATTTGATAAATTGTTTATGGAGAACTCTATCCAATGTTATCTCCAGCGTGTTGTTTTCCGGACGGTTTCATTTTAACATCTTTTGTGATTTGACGGAGAATGAGCATATTTGATAGAATACAGACGTTGTCCTGTTGTACAACGGAATAAAATAAAATGTAAAGGCGGGAATCAATGGCTGTTGTTGAATATGTGAAAGAAGGAAGAATTGCGAATATCATCCTGAACCGGCCCGATGCGATGAACGCCTTGAACTCCGAAGTTTTTCAGGCCCTTTGGTACGCTTTTGCCGATTTCAGAGATAACAAAGACCTGTGGGTGGCTATTTTAACCGGCGCAGGGGATAGGGCTTTCTGCGCCGGCGCGGATATTAAAGGAATAGTATCCGGTTTTTCACCGGAAGGGGATGACGTGCCTGTACGTCCGGATAATGTCTGGAAGCCTTTTATCGCGGCCATTAACGGTTACTGTTTGGGTGGCGGATGCGAGTTAGCCTTGATGTGTGATATCAGGATTGCTTCTGAGAATGCGCAATTCGGACAACCGGAAGTTAACATTGGTTTCATGCCTGCGATGGGCGGCACTGTCAGAATACCCCGCTTCCTCCCCCGTGCGATCGCCGCCGAAATGCTGCTGACCGGCAATCTGATCACTGCCCAGGAAGCGCTGCGCATTGGTTTGGTCAGCCGGGTAGTGCCTAAAGATAAACTGATGGATACGGCAAAAGAAATTGCCAATACAATTATCACCCGCGGTCCTCTGGGCGTAAGAGCGGTTAAAGAATCAATGGTGCGCGGCTACGACATGACGCTGGACGAAGGTCTGGCGCTGGAAAAAGAATTATCCGGTTACCTGCGGCACACTGATGATTTTGTGGAGGGAGCGAAGGCTTTCGCCGAGAAACGTCCGCCTCAGTATAAAGGAAAATAGCTGTTAACCGCTACTCTATATTATTTCATTAATTAGCCTAACATAAATAAGGAGGTTTATTGTGCCCGAAAATTCTGGTGTTGCGTTCAGTTCTATATTTCTCGATAAAACCCCTCCTGTTGATGTCCGCATCGATGAGATGCTGCAGTGGGCCAAAAAACTGGGGTCGCACGATAATCTCAGTTTCAGAACGAAGATGGGCTTCGTTATCAACGGCAGCAATATCTCGCCGGAGAGCCTGACCAGGGATATGGTGGTGGAAGTCAGGGGGGTGGTTTTCGGACTGAACCGTCCTTCCATTTACGCAAAGGGGCAGGTGACGCCTGCCGCGGAGACTTTATTACACTCTGATATTTATGAAGTGCTGCCGGAGATCAATGCTATTTTTTGTGTACGCGCTGCTAATATTTTAGAAGCGGCAGTAAAACTTGGGCTGCCCGCCACCGGTATCGAACGGCCTGCCGGTTCCGCGGAA
>PMBW01000274.1:0-5445 GCA_003153075.1 Dehalococcoidia bacterium
CCACGAGCTCTGCTCGTGGGTATCTAAAAAGACCTGGTTTCAGATTTTAAGGCAATCTTATCATCTTACTATTTCCAGACAGCTTCATAGCATGGAGAATTATTGAAAACAAAAATGGGTGGTTCGTATGAACCACCCACAATTAGATAAAAATGTCTATAAAAATGTTACTTATTTGTAAAAATAATGTGGTGCTGCCAGGCCGGTGAAGTATCCGGGAAATCCGTGCGGAATTGCGCGCCGCGGCTTTCTTCCCGGATCAACGCCGCTTCCGTCATCAGTTGTCCGGTCATAATCATATTGCTCAATTCGTAAGATACTCTCTCGGTCAGCGGCAAGCCTCGTTGCCAGGCGGCCAGGATATTGGCGGCTTCGGTTAGGCCTTCTTTATTCCTGATGATCCCCACCTTGTTCCACATCAGGTTTTTTAAATTGGAGACATTGATTTCCGGCATCTTTTTCCGGGATTTTCTAACCGGAAGAACGTGATATTCATCAGTAGTCTGTTTCTTTTCAGGCGCAGTCGGTGTCCCGCCGTCTCTGGTTCTATCCAGTATACGCTTGCTGAAAACCAGCACTTCCAGCATTGAATTCGAGGCTAACCGGTTGGCGCCGTGCACGCCGGTGCAGGCAGTCTCGCCGGCGGCAAAAAGGCCGGGGATATTGGTTTCTCCCCAACTGTTTACTTTGACGCCGCCCATCATGTAATGCGCCGCCGGGGCTACCGGCACCATTTCCTTGGTAATATCCAGTCCGTAGTCAAGGCAGAACTGGTAAATATTCGGGAATCTGGTTGTCACCAGGTTATGCGGCAGGTGCGTGACATCGATAAAAACATTTTCCGCGCCGGTTTTCGCCATTTCATAGACAATGCTGCGCGCTACCACATCCCGCGGGGCCAATTCTTTTTCCGGCGCGTAATCCGGCATAAACCGGTAGCCGTGGATATTGCGCAAAATACCGCCCTCGCCGCGCACTGCTTCCGATATCAGGAAGGTCGGCACGCCGGACAGGTGTAAAGCGGTCGGGTGAAACTGGAAGAATTCCATATCGGCGACTTCCGCTCCCGCTTTAAAAGCGAGGGCCAGCCCATCACCGGTGGCGATTTCCGAGTTAGTATTGAATTTATAGAGCTGGCCGCCGCCGCCGGTAGCCAGTATCAACCATTTACATTCGAATTCTTCAAAGGCGCCGGTGCGGCAGTTCATCGCTTTAACGCCCTTGACCTGCCCTTTTTCTAACAACAGTTCCGTCGCCAGATAGCTTTCCAGTACCCTGATGCGGGATGCCCGCACCCTTTTGCTGAGGGTCACTTCGATGTGTTCTCCTGTAGCGTCGCCGCCGGCATGCAGGATACGCGGTACGCTGTGCGCCGCCTCCATTGTCAGGGCAATTTTACCTTCCAGTGTATCAAAAGGAACGCCGAATTTTACCAGGTCCGCGATTCTATCCGGGGCTTCTGTTGCCAGGATCCGTACGGCCTCTTCATCGCACAAACCTTTCCCTGCCGCCAGCGTATCCTTGATGTGCAATTCAGGGGAATCATTCAGCCCGATGGGCGCAGCAATACCGCCCTGTGCATGCCGCGTATTACATTCCTCTATGCCGCTCTTGGTCAGAATGAGAACACTGCCTTGCTCTTTTGCCAGCAAGGCAGTGTAAAGTCCGGCAATGCCACTACCTACCAGGATGTAGTCGTAATAACTCACTATTTACTCCTTGCCAGATAAGCCTTTAGTTTCTACGTGAATTAACGCGTGGCAAACAAATGATTATCTGGGGTTAGCTGCTTTTGGGTGTTTCGTCCGGTTGTTTCCCAACTACTGCCCATTTAGCGACTCTCATGGTCGAGCCGGAATCAGTCTTGAGAAGGAAACTATCTTCGGCAACACTTTCGATCTGCCCATAGATACCGGCGTTAGTGATCACCTTATCGCCGCGCTGCAGCGCCTGCAGCATCTTTACCGTTTCCTGCTGTTTTTTACGCTGTGGACGAATAGTGAAGAAATACATCAAACCAAAAAGAATTACGATGAATATCAGGAACGGTATCAATGTGGTCCAGCTGCTGGAAGAAGATGAGCTTCCATCGGTTGCAGTGCTCGTGGCGACGGGATAGCAGCTGCTTGCCGCTAATAGTACCCCGAGTAAAGCCAGTATTATACCCAAGCTTAGAATTTTTGTCTTTCGCAAATCCCGACTCCTTAATTAATACTTGATTGTGCCCTGTAAAGACCAGGGGCTTGTCTTTTCCACTACTAAGTGTACCAGTTTTCCCATATGGTTTGCACTATCGCTGAAGAAGACCAGCTTATCCGTGCCTGTCCGCCCGACCCACTTGCCTTTCTGTTTTCCTTCCACCAGGATTTCCACGGTTTTCCTTTTCAGCTGCGCGTTTATCTCCGTGACGATATTTGCCTGCAGGGTTTCCAATGTTGTAAGCCTTCTCTTTTTATCTTCTGCTGAAACGTCGTCTGCCATTTCCCTGGCGGCCAGGGTGCCGGGCCGGGGAGAATAGGCGGCCAGATGGACGGTATCGAACTTGATATCCGTGAGCAGTTGTAAGGTTTGCTGAAATTGCGCTTCGGTTTCCGTGGGAAAGCCGACAATAATATCGCTCACCAGCCCCACATCCGGTATTTCGCTGCGGATTTCGTTGACCAGCCGTCTATAATCCTCGATGGTGTAACCGCGGCGCATTGCCTTTAAAATTTCGTTGCTGCCGGCCTGCGCGGGTAGCGTGATATTTTTACACACTTTGTCCAGGCGTGCCACTGTCTGTATCAAACGGCGGCTCATATCTTTGGGATGGTTTGTTAGAAAACGGATGCGGTATAAGCCGTCAATGTCGTTCAATTCTGTTAACAGGTCAGCCAGCTCCGGCTTTTCCTTTAAATCATGACCGTAGGAATCGACATTTTGTCCCAGTAATGTCACTTCCCTGGTGCCGCGTTGTGCGAGCTCTTTCACCTCGCAGACAATTTCTGAAAGCGGGCGGCTTTTCTCGCGTCCGCGTCGGTAAGGCACTACACAATAAGAGCAGAAGTTGTTGCAGCCCTGGATGATCGGCACATAAGTGGCCGGTTCCGGTTGTTTGGGTAATGCCTGCGACCAGCGGTTTTTATCTTCCCACGGCGGGCATTCCCCGGCTTTGAAAAAATAATCGACAAACGGGAAGGATTCTTTGAGCCGACCGTGATTGGAATCCACCCAGCAGCCGGTGACGGCGATGATCATATCGGGACGTGCTTTTTTCAGCGGCTTGAAGTTTTCCAGTTTATGCACGGCGCGGTCTTCGGCATTCTGCCGCACGACGCAAGTGTTAATGACGATCAGGTCGGCGTCGGTAATATCCTCGGTTGCCTGATAGCCGCTTTCCTCGAACAGGGCCGCCAGCCGTTCCGATTCCGCTTTATTCATCTGACAGCCGATCGTCCAGATATGGTAATTAGGCAAGCGTTAACTCCAAAGAATTGATGATAGAGGAAATAAGGAAGCACCTATTTATTCTAACAGTTATGAAGTAGAAAGAGGAATGGCGTTGGGAGAATGTGTGCTCCCCTCCCTTTCAGGGACGGATTGAGGGAGAGTGATTAATTTCTTTACCTGCTTTCGCTGTATTAAGAAGCATCGGTTAGCTTAATACAGGAAAGACAGGTTTTTCGGATTTAACTTTTCAAATTTAGAGTTTCGGATTTAGGATTTAACTTGTGCTGGCGGAGGGACCGGGATTTGAACCCGGGACCCCACTTTCGTAGGGCAACCGCTTAGCAGGCGGCCGCACTAGACCACTATGCGATCCCTCCGTTTGTGCACCACAGCCACAAGTATTTATTGTAACACGTTATCGCCAAAGGTTCTATTGGTACCTGAAAATTTGCTGAAAAAATTACCGTGATTAACCAAAATAATTCGTGGTTGAGTGCTTACCCTTACTATGGTATCATTGTCACATATGGAAATTAATGTTTTAATTGATGCAGAGTTTAAAAAGCAGGTTAAGTCCGGCTGGTTAAAAAACATCGCCCGGCAGGTACAAGCCGCCGAAAATGTCAGCGCAAAATCGGAGATGGGGCTGGTTGTCACCGGCGACGAAAAAATACACGAATTAAATTTAAAGTATCTGGAAGAAGACAGACCGACGGATGTGCTATCTTTCCCGATGAATGAGCATTTAACTGATTCCCCGGCTTTTGTCAGTGTCCCGGACGGCAAGGTGCATCTGGGTGACATAATGATTTCTTATCCGACGGCGGTCAGACAGGCGGAAGAACACTGCCATTCCGTCGAGCGTGAGATTACAATATTGCTGATTCACGGCATCCTCCATTTACTCGGTTATGATCACGATATACCGGAACGTGAAACGGTAATGCGGAAAAGAGAGGCAGTGATCCTGAAAATGATTGAGGAGCAAGGCTTGTGAAAATATTAGGGCTTGCCGGTAGTCCGCGCCGTAACGGCAACACCGATCTGCTCCTCGCGGAATTCCTGAGGGGTGCCGCCGTTAAAGGCGCGGAGGTAAAGACTATTTACCTCAACAACCTGAAGATTGCCGGTTGCCAGCATTGTGATGACTGTTTTAAAGAAGGAAAATGCAAGATCCAGGACAGTATGCAGCAAATTTACACAGAGCTGGAAGATGCGGATGTCATCGTGCTGGCCTCACCGGTGCAGTTTTCCGGGCCGCCGGCGCCGGTGAAAGCGATGATCGACCGTTGTCAAAGTCTTTGGGCCAAGAAATATGTGCTGAAAATCGCGCCATTAAGTAGAGAAAAGATACGCAAAGGCTTTTTAATTTCCGCTGGCGCCAGGCGCATGAAGGATATGTTCGAACCAACAATAGCAATCGTTAAAACATGGTTTCATGTCCTGGAAGTTGAATATACCGGCGAATTGTTATTTTCAAAAATTGATGAAAAGGGCGCTATATTAATGCAACCGGAAGCTTTGCAAAAAGCCTATGAGGCTGGACAAAAACTGGCAGAAGGATGATAACATGAATAAAAAACCAACAACAAAGACCGCGATCCCCGCAGTCGAGGATGTTCTTTCCGACCTGATTAAAATCCAGACCGTGAACCCTCCCGGCGGAGAAACCGCGGCGGCGCAATATCTGAAAAGGCTCTTTGATAAATTCGACATCCCGAATGAAATCATTGAACCGGAACCGGGGCGGGGCAGTTTTATCGCCCATTTGGGCCAAGGTGAGAAAAAACTCCTCTATATGTCTCACATGGATGTTGTGCCGGTATCCGAAGGGTGGGATTTTCCCGCTTTTTCCGGGGAGATCAAAGACGGTTTTGTGCACGGCCGCGGTGCGATTGATTGTAAAGGTCTGGTTGCCGCGGAAGCCTGCGCCATTATCCAGTTGTCCCGGATTGCGAAGTTAGACGGGCAATTGATCTTTGCCGCCACGGCAGATGAGGAAGTGGGAGGAGCGCT
>PMBW01000274.1:5546-7066 GCA_003153075.1 Dehalococcoidia bacterium
TGGCCAAATACCGGCCGCAGATTGTATTGACGCCGGAGACGAAAAGCCTTTTACAGACAATTGCGCGTCTGGACGGCTTGTTCGATGAAATCCATGAAGGAAACGTCGATTATATTCTTGGCACATTACGGGATAAATCGATCGTGCCGTATCTTTCCGCCATCACCCGCATGACCATCTCACCTGATGTGGTGCACGGCGGCGTGAAAACGAATATTGTGCCGGACAGCTGCGAGGCCCAGGTTGATATCAGGATTTTACCCGGACAGAGTTGGGAATATGTCCTGCATGAATTGCGGGAAATTCTCGGCGATGTACAAACCGAACCGCTGCAATACCACAGCCCCTCGTTCTCCAGTTCCGACAGCAAATACTACCGGCTGGTTGAGGAAACGCTGAAAGAATATGTTGGCAGGGAACCCATTTTACAGACGATCTGCACCGGCGCCACTGATTCCAGATATTTGCGCGAGATGGATGTCCCCAGTTACGGTATCGGGATATTAATGCTCAATATGGATCCGGCGTTAAGCGATTCTGTGCACGGGAAAAATGAGAAAATCGATGTTGCCAGCCTGAAGTTGAAAACCGATTTCCTGGTCAAACTGGCGCAGAAATACTTGGCGAAATAGACAGAAAAAAGCAATAAGTGGTCAGCTATATGTTTGTTAAGCCATAGGTTCGATTACACGATCCCGTTTACTTTTTCTATTAAGTGATAGATATGCCGAAAGATCATTGGCAGGATTACGTGTGCGTAATGGTGTAGAATAAGTATTGTGCAAAACGAACATTATTTGAACTATACGGGACTCACTCCCGAATATATCAAAAATTATATTGAGAAAAATATCGAAGTGAGTGAATTAACCTGTCTGTTGCCAAAAGATGATCCATCTGCAAACTTGGTGCTGCAAGAAAATGGTTTCCGTTACATTGGAAGGCGCCTCGTCGATGGTAAGGTGATGCTAGTTTTCAAATGGTTTCGAGGTCTTGATAAAGGTTATGAAGATATGCGTTCTTTCTTTAACCGACGGGTCCACGATTATGATCTTCACATGAAGGATGATAACGATTATTATGAAATGGCTTTTCTTTCATTAGTTAAAGATATCCCCGATACGAATGACAAAATTGTTGTTCTGGATCTGGGATGCGGTACTGGCGCCGAGTTAAAGTATATCTTCCAAAAGGCACCAAACGCGCACGTTGTTTGCATGGATGTTTCCGAGCAAATGCTTGTAAAATTGCGTGAATATTACCGTAATTATTGTTATAACATTGAAACACTTTGCTCGTCGTACCTTAGCGTTGATTTTGGAGAAAAACGCTACGATTATATGGTTGCTTGCAACACTTTGCATCATATTCTTCCCGAGACTAAAAAAGGCTTGTTTATGAGTCTTCGAAAAGGACTAAAGGATCATGGATGTTTACTCATTGCAGATGGGTATGTAAATCCTCAGGAAGAACAATCCCAACGAACGAATTACCTTGAATTGATAAAGATAGGCAATATC
>PMBW01000169.1 GCA_003153075.1 Dehalococcoidia bacterium
TGCCGCGCTTCGCTCGCAATGACGTTGTGGTATTTTATCCGGGGCAGGACGAAAAGTATTAATTAGTGCTGTCTAAAATAGAGCCGTCAGTATAAGTTTCGATCTTGTGGGTGGGCAGGGATTCTTTGAAACGGTCAATGATGTACTGGCAGGCCGCCCCGCCCGGAGATTGCCGCGCTTCGCTCGCAATGACGTGGTGGTATTTTATCCGGGACAGGACGAAGAATATTAATTATTGCTGTCTAAAATACTGCCGTCTGTATAAGTCTCGATCTTGTGAGTTGGCAGGGATTCTTTGAAACGGTCGATGATATACTGGCAGGCCGAGAAGGCTTCCCCACGGTGTCCAGCCGCCACAGCCACGACCAGATTGATATCGCCGACCTTGAGTTTACCGACACGGTGGGTGAAAGCGATATTTTCTACCGCCCACTTTTCTTTGGCCCCTGCGACAATTCTGCGCAATCCCTCGACGGCGGTACCGCCTTTGTCCCGGTATTCCACCGAAGCTACTTGTTTACCGTGGGAAACATCGCGGATCAGGCCGACATAGGTTGCTACGCAGCCGCTGGCATTGGTTTTCGCGCGGGTAATTACTTGCTCCGGAGCGATAGGTTTATTCGTAATTTCGATCATAATTATTTTAGTGTTTATACCGGCACAAAGCCTGTTATATTTTGGGTAAGGCATATTGTCCCTGCAATGAGTCACTCTCTCTCAATCTCTACCTGATAGGGAGAGAGGATAGCTAAATTAGCAGTTACTTCATATTCCCAGTTTGCACCGAGGCTTATTGTTGTTTGGTGGGCGGGGTCGTATCAATAGTTGCCGGCCAACTGCCGCCGGGTTGCGGTTTTAGTGTCACACCGGGACCCGGTTGCGCGGGCGCCTTAGCTTCCGGTTGTTTGGTTTCCGGAGCCTTGGTTTCGATTACTTTAGGAGTCAGGATTTCCCCTCTGAAAAGCGCTTCCAGATCGTCGGTATCCAGCGTTTCCCGGGAGATCAAAGCCTGAGTCAGTTTCTCAAGCAGTTCTTTATTTTCAGTAAGGATTTTCGTAGCCAGCGCAGAGGCTTCGCTGATAATCCGGTCTATTTCCCGGTCAATCTCGAGGGACGTCCTTTCGCTGTAATCCTTGGTTTCGGAAATTTCACGCCCAAGGAACACCAGTTCCTGTTTATCGCCGTAGGTACGCGGACCGAGTTTATCGCTCATGCCGAGATCGGTGACCATCCTGCGGGCGAACCCCGTAGCTGACCGTAAATCGCTGGATGAACCGGAGGAAGCTTCGCCGTATATTAATTTCTCGGTACACAGACCGGCCAAAGACACCGCGATGGCATCCGTTAATCTGGATTTAGACCAATATGCCCGGTCTTCGGGAAGCATTCTGGTATAGCCTCCGGCCATGCCGCGGGCAATGATGGATACCTTATGCGGAGGGTCGGCATTGGGCAGCTTTTTCGCCACCAGGGCATGTCCGGCCTCATGGTAGGCGGTAAGTTCTTTGTCTTTAGGACTCATCCGTTTACTGCGCCGCTCCGGCCCCATGGCAACTTTATCGATAGCTTCTTCCATTTCAAGCATTTCAATTGTTTTCTGATTCTTGCGGGCAGCAAGAATGGCGGCTTCGTTCAACAGGTTCGCAATATCGGCGCCGCTGAAACCGGCGGTTTCTTTCGCGATAGTCTCCATATTGATCGATGAGCCCAGCGGTTTATTTTTGGAATGGACTTTCAGAATTGCAACGCGCCCGACAACATCGGGCAGATCCAGCACGACCCGCCGGTCGAAACGACCCGGGCGCAGAAGCGCGGGATCCAGGATATCCGGGCGGTTAGTGGCCGCCAGAATTATTATGTTGGTGTTAGTATCGAAACCGTCCATTTCGGTGAGGATCTGGTTCAATGTTTGTTCGCGTTCATCGTGGCTGCCGCCTAAACCGGCGCCGCGGTGGCGTCCGACCGCATCAATTTCATCGATGAAGATGATGCAGGGAGCATGATGTTTTGCCTGGTCGAACAGATCGCGGACACGGGAAGCGCCTACGCCGACAAACATCTCGACGAATTCGCTGCCGCTGATCGAGAAGAAAGGCACGCCGGCTTCTCCGGCAATGGCCTTGGCTAACAGGGTTTTACCGGTACCGGGAGGTCCCACCAGCAAAATGCCCCGGGGGATCCTGGCGCCGAGGGCGGTAAAGCGCTCACGCGCCTTCAGGAAGTCAACGACCTCATGCAGTTCTGTCTTGGCTTCATCCACACCGGCGACATCATTGAACGTCACCTGGGGTTTGTCCCCGGGGAACAGACGGGCATTGCTGCGGCCGAAGCTCATCGCCTGATTATTGGCGCCGCGGGCGCGGAAGAGGAAAAAGAACATGATGCCCACGAGCAGCAGTATCGGCCCGAAGGTGAAAATTATGGTACCCCAATCAACACTGTTGGGTAGAAAAGTAATTTTCATGGGGTCGCCGATCTTCAAACCCGTGACCTGATAAATGTTGACGTTATCCGGCAAAAAGCTCTTGTAGGCCTTGCCGTCGGTGCCGGTAATATTCAAGGTTTGACCTTGAACATCGAGTTTTTGAATTTCGCCAGCCTGAGACATCGCAACAACCTCACTGATGGATTTATCCTCAGGCTTGGCTGCCGAGGGTGAACGGAAGACCCACCAGATCAGTGCGATCCCTGCAACAAATATCAATAGATATAATAAACTTATACTGCGAACTTTTGGCTGTTTCATTTTGACCTCTTTAAGCGCTAACGCTCTATTTATATTATAGCAAAACCGAATTAAGTCCGATAGCAAAGGAAATTCGTACTTTCGTATAGTTTAACATAATGGTTAGTACGGAGAGNNAAGGCGTGAGCACAATACAACTATTTAGCCTCAAAATAGGTACAGAGGGCCAATAATAAGAACCGGCGCGAAGCGGTGAGGAGAAGACATGTAGGCCCACACGAACATGGGGATGTTTGCCATTCCATGAGTACGGTCATTTGATAACGTAAACTTTTTCGATTCGATTAATATATCAGGTGTTGCGTTTGGCCAAATAATGACAACCAAAAATCGCGATGCCGGCTATTTTAGGATAGCTGCTCCCGTGATTGAAGAGAATGTACCGATATTCTGTGGGCTATAATTATCTTTCCACGTTCCGCTTATCTTCCCGGTGCTATCGATGGTTCCGGTACAATCCGAATAGTAAGAATTATCGTTATAGCTGATATGCATGGTAAAGGCGCTAGCAGTGGGCGCCCCGATAGTTCCGGAGACCGTCTCATGATGTACAATTGTCCCGGTTGTCGGAGTATAACCCGTACCGCTCAAAGAGCCGCCGGTTTGGCTTATCGTATAATGGTGGTCATATGTTTGGCCCTGCGCATTTGTGACGGCAAACCTTAAGGCCCAATCGCCCGAGAGATTCCATTGTTTTGGTGCTTGATTAGTAGTTATGCTCGTGGTAGTAGTTATCCTGGTGGTAATTGCGGTAGGGGTTTTAAGAGATTGTGATGGCGAAGTATCTCTAAATAATTCTAATACCGGATGTGCATTTCCAGATTGTGCTCTATCTTCCTCGTAACTGATTGTATTGTTAACCGGCGTAACAATCCATGTTTTAGAAGGGCCGTTAACATCGCTGGGTAATGACGCATCTTCTACACTCGCCTGCACGCTGATATTATCACCTGGTTCGATTAAATAGCTTTCTTCCGCATAAGGCGTTACTCCATCCGGGCCGGTTACTTCGTATAAAGTGTTTGACAGCCCTCCTCGAACCGCGTGAGAAACAAAGTCAAAACGTACCTTAACATTGGGGATAGGTCCATTCATTATTTGACCGTTGGAGCCGTAATAATACCCTGTTAATTTAGCGCTTGCATGAACATTTACCGGTTGTGGTCCGGTGTTACAACTCAAAATTAAGAGGGACGGAATCATAACGGCGCTGACAACAATAAAAAACCACCTTTTCATCAGGTACCTCCAGTTCATTTAAAAAATGCCAGAAGCACTTAACATGTAAATTATAACAAAGATAGCATCAGGATTAGTTATTGTCAATATGTTCTTTGTCTGAGTAAAGGAAAGAGGATACCAGATTACCGGAGAGAAAAGCTGAATGGTATCGAATAGCTATACCTATGAACAGACAAACAAGGGGATGACATGAACCACGTACATACTAAAACTATTGGATTTCTGATAGCCGCAATGCGGGCAAGCGGCAGGCCAGTGGGGCACTATTTACAATCACTACTCCCCAATTGACAATAAGTAGGAAATCGCATAGAATGGGGGAAAATTATTATCTATTCACAAATTACAAATTGCGGTTAGACATAA
>PMBW01000361.1 GCA_003153075.1 Dehalococcoidia bacterium
TCCAATATGTTATGGCCCCTTACATCACATTGTGTGTCTCGCCGGTTTCTGTTATATTTGATTAAATAGAGTAAAAAATGCAAATATCAATTACTTTTCTCGGCGCAGCGCAGAATGTTACCGGTTCCCGTTATCTGGTAAAGGCCAACGGCTTTAGATTTCTGGTGGATTGCGGTTTATATCAGGAGAGAGAACTGAAAGCCCGCGATTGGGAACCTTTCCCGGTTAAACCGCGCAATATAGATGCTGTTTTATTAACGCATGCTCATCTTGACCACTGCGGCTATCTACCGAAGCTGGTGAAAGAAGGTTTCCGGCAAAATATCTACTGCACCGAAGCTACTGCTGATATTACTGAAATCATGTTGCTGGATGCCGCCCACCTGCAGATGCAGGATGCGGAAAATAAAAAGAAAAGGCATGATCGTGACGGCCGCAAGGGAGCTCATCCTGAGTTACCGTTGTACACCACCGAGCAAGCACAAGCCTGCCTGAAACAGTTGACTCCGGTTCATTATAAACAAACAACGCAGTTGGCGAAAGGCATCAGTTTTACTTTTTATGATGCAGGCCATGTCCTCGGCGCGGCTATGATTGAAGTTAAAATTCAGCAAAACGGTGAAGAGCGGGTAATCCTTTTCTCCGGCGATATCGGCAGGCCGAATAAACCGATTTTAAATGATCCCACCGTATTTAATAATGCCGATTATGTGCTGACCGAGTCCACTTACGGCGATAGGGAGCTGGACTCACCCGCCGATATGTATCCAAAACTGGTTGATGTCGTTAATTCCACAGTCGCCGCCGGAGGGAATATTGTCATCCCCAGTTTTGCGCTGGAAAGGTCTCAGGACATACTCTATTACCTGAGTCAGGCGCTTAATGAGCAAAAAATCAAACCGATTCAGGTTTTACTGGATAGCCCCATGGCCGTTGATATCACCAAAATATTCAGTACCCATGCCGATCTTTTTGATGATGATATGAAAGCATTATTAAAACAGGGCAAGTCTCCTTTCTCATTTGCCGGTTTAAAGTGCATGACAACGATCGAGGAATCAAAATCGATTAATAATATCAAAGAACCGTCCATCATCATCTCAGGAGCTGGAATGTGCAACGGCGGCAGGATCAAATATCACCTTATTCAGAACATCACCAGACCAGAAAGCACGGTTCTTTTTGTGGGCTATCAGGCCGTGGACACGCTCGGAAGAATAATCACAGACGGTGTGAGTGAAGTAAGAATTCTCGGGCAGCAGTACCCGGTTAAAGCTAAAATTGTCAAGCTGAACGGTTTCTCATCTCACGCTGACAAAAACGAACTGTTGAAATGGATTTCCGCGGTGAAACAACCTCGTCAGGTTTTTGTGGTTCACGGCGAAGAAAGCGCCGCCAATACCTATGCAGAAAGCATCAGACAAAGTAAAGGCTGGAAAGTATCAGTTCCCAAATATCTCGAAGAATTTCAGCTGGACTAGATTGAATTGTTGTGGCTGATGGCCCTTTTGCCGGCTACTTCCTGCTTGATGTACCACTGCTGCACTGTTTCCACAACACTGGTCGGGTCGTCACAGACCCGCAGCAGGTTGAAGTCCTCTTCCGAGACGTAACCCCTGGCCAGCGTTGTACTGCGTAGCCATTCCAGGAAACCTTTCCAGAATTTACCGTCGTACAAAACAACCGGGAACGGTTTAATTTTATGCGTTTGAATCAAGGTTAACACTTCCGTCAGTTCATCCATTGTTCCCAACCCGCCCGGCATGATCACAAAGGCGGTAGCATACTTAACCAGCATCACTTTCCGCACAAAAAAGTGTTTAAACGTGATGACTTTGGTGGCGTAGGCATTGCAGACCTGCTCCACAGGCAGTTCGATGTTCAATCCAACAGATTTAACTCCGGCTTCAGCGGCCCCTTTATTGGCGGCTTCCATGATACCCGGACCACCGCCCGTGATAATGGAGAATCCCAATTCGCCCAGGCGGCGGGAAATTTCAGTTGTTTGAGTGTACAGTTCGTCCATGGGTTTGACTCTGGCGGAGCCGTATATAGTGACCGCAGGTTCAATGCCGGAGAGCCCGTCAAAGCCTTCTACCATTTCTCCCATGATGCGGAAAAGCCGCCATGATTCTTCTTTCGCCATATCATTGATTTCATATCCGTTTGTCATCTTGTTCCTCCGGGCTAAAAATTGAATTTACTTGATTATTACCTGAGTGGAAATCAGATTTGCTTTAAATAATTGTACCTTGTTTTACCTGTCTATTACTACTCTCACTGTGTTCACCGGTGCGGTGATAGCAAAGCTACGTCAACCTGCGGGTATTTCGCCTGAAGTATAGATGTACACCCTCACCTCAGCCCTCTCCCATCAAAGGGAGTACATTTCGGTTGCGACCGAAAGTATTTCGTTGAAGACTCAAAGGGAACTAACCAAAAAATTTGTAATTGCGCAATAACGAATCAAATCCGTTATTTAGGTATAAAGAGACCCCCGCTATTTCGAGGGTAGCGAGTGGCGATTTGGGTTTTGTGCCCAAATGACGATGAAATTGCCGAATTAGAGAGTAAAAGTCACTGATGCACAGGGAAGGATATTTTCCCCTCTTTTTTACTTCTTACTCGCGAAGTTTCACCTGGCGACATAACCGTGCATATACATTTACTTCGATGTTAGCAAACCGAAGTAAAGTACCTCGCGGCCT